>NZ_SDLF01000030.1:0-14715 GCF_013096935.1 Brevibacillus sp. MCWH
GGGATGGGAACAACACAAGTGGGTAGTCTTGTCTATATTACCACCTAAGAGGCATTTGAGTATTCTCTTTCTCTTACTGGGGAATTTTCGCTTGATTTTTTTGAGGAACTTTCTTTTGATCTTGACATGGACGACCTTGCGGGGGATACGGAAGGTCACCATGCAGGCGATGCTTACGTTTGCTGCGATGAATCTGAAAAAACTGGCGATCTGGCTGTGGAGGAAGGATCGACCAGCAGATCGCGACAGGTGGGTTGGCTTGATTTTCATCTTTTCAACGACAAAACTCCCACTGCGTTGGAGCGCATGTGGGAGTTTGTCTTCAATCTGAAACCATGCCTCTGGCATGGTTTTTTTCTTTAGCTGAAATGCTCCAGCACCACTTTGCCGATCATTCTTCCGGACTCGATGAGCGCATGAGCTTTGCGGAGATTAGCGGCGTTGATGGGAGACAGCTTTTCTGTAGCGGTCGTCCGAATCACTCCTTGATCGATCAAATCGGCCAAAGCGTTCAGCAGGTGATGCTGCTCAATCATATCCTCCGTTTGGAACATCGGGCGAGTGAACATCAGCTCATACACGAAGGTGACGCTTTTCTGCTGCAACAGGGAGATGTTGACCGGCTCATCCGTTTCGACGATCGAGCAGATTTTGCCTTGAGGTGCGATGGCGTCGATCATGTTCTTCCAGTGTTTTTCTGTGGTATTCAAGCAAAAGATATAGTCGACATGGCTATACCCCAGCGCTTGGAGTTGAGGGACAAATGGTTCAAAGTGATTGATGACCGCATCCGCACCCAGCTCTTTCACCCATTTGACCGATTCAGGCCGGGAAGCTGTGCCGATGACCGAAAGACCGGCATGCTTGGCGAGTTGTGTGGCGATAGAGCCCACGCCTCCGGCGGCGCCGATGATTAGAATCGTTTTTCCGGCATTCCGGTCGGCGTCTTTGGAGATACCCAAGCGATCATACAACGCTTCCCAGGCGGTAATTCCGGTCAAAGGCAGAGCGGCTGCCTCGGCGAAATCCAGCGAAGTGGGTTTACGGCCAACGATCCGTTCGTCAACCAGGTGAAATTCGCTGTTACCTCCGGGACGGGTGATGCTGCCAGCATAATACACGGCGTCCCCAGGCTTAAACAAGGTCACGTCCGGACCTACCTCTTCAACGATCCCTGCAACGTCCCAACCGATCACTCGGGGAGAAGACTCCACTTGGCTTTTGGGCTTTCGCACTTTCGTGTCGACCGGATTGACGGAGATGGCGTGAACCTTGACCAGCAGATCTCTACCGGTTGGCACAGGTCTGTCAATTTCGACATCCATCAAACTCTCCGGGTGATCGATGGGTAAATAGTTATAGAAACCAACGGCTTTCATTGTATTTTTAGACATGGTTTGCTACCTCCTTTTTTATTGTTAATGTAAATGTAATACGCTAAAATGTGAAGTACGCACATTAATGTGATGTAGTACACATTTGTATACTATTGCGGAGGGATGCGGCAATGCGGAATCGCAAAAGCGGTTATGGCTTTTGTCCAAACGATGAAGCCTGTCCGGTGGAGTTCACGCTGGACGTAATCGGCGGGAAATGGAAAGGGGTCCTGTTATATCATTTGATGAACGGGCCGATTCGATTTAACGAATTTCGCCGAATTTGCCCAGGGATTACCCAACGGATGCTGACGCTGCAGCTTCGCGAACTGGAGGAGGATGGCGTCGTTCATCGCGAGGTATACCACCAGGTACCTCCGAAGGTGGAGTACTCCTTAACGGAATTTGGCAGAACCCTGATTCCGATCATTCAGCAAATGAAGGAATGGGGTGAAACCTACAAGAAGACGGCTCCGTTCCTAAACAAGATGAAAGGACAAGGTTGATCTGTTCTATAAAATATAGAAGCAGTTGCAAGGGACCTGAGAAATCGGGTCCTTTTTGGTGTTCTAGCAAAAAATGGTTCCAGACTTTTTTATCACCTGACAGGAACCGTGATGTTGAGAAAGTCTCGATGACATTGAATGTCATCGGGACTTTATTTTCGCTACATTGACGAGGATGCTTGTAATTTTTTTGGGTATGTAATAAAATCTGGTGGAATTTTTATGGAAAAGTTCCCGATAAATGGTGTGGGTTTAGTGATAAGAATTCACTAAAACTCAACTTTCGAGCGGGGGAGGTAGTTTCACGTCGAAAACAATAAATTCTTACAGTCCGATCATTATGTGATGTTAAAGCGTATTAGACAGAGTAGTTTTTTGAATATTTATTCCGGTTTTTCAAGGAAATGCGATAATTGCTGCTGTGATTCATGCTGATATTCCTCCAGGAGGGAAGAACAATGCAAAACCCTAGTTGGCGTTTTTTTATGGAAAAGCAGACAGGAATGAAGTCAGCAGGAATAGTCGTAGGACCAGGAAAAGACGGTGTCAACGCGCTCAAACTAGCGGATCAACTTTCATCCATCGGCACGAACGTCTATGTCTCGATGACCGAAACGGCTGCTAGATATTTTAACGAGAGCGTATTCACAGAAGTGGCGAAATGCCATGGGGTCCTCACTCCTGAAAACAATGTCGTTGCGGATGTTGACATCGTCGTGGTCACAGGTGCGTTGTTTGAAAAGGATGGATGGGACAAAGAGAGCATTCGCGCACGTGAGCGTTTATGTAAGAGAAAGCAAAATCCTGTGATCTGGATTCAAGACGGAGCGATGCAGAGTATCTGGAAGTTGGATATGGTTACTCATCATGAGGAAATCTGGCTTTTGAAAGGAGCGGCCCGAAAAGAGAGATCCCTATCATATGAAGAAATCGTGATGGAAGCCATGCGGACCTTACTGGGCAAACGAAATGGGGATTTTACCGGTATCAAAGTCATTGTTACCGGGGGAGGAACGATTGAGCCCATCGACCCGGTACGACACATTACGAATAGATCTTCAGGCAAAATGGGGAAGTCTTTGGCGGAAGTTTTTAGAGATCGGGGGGCGGACGTAGTTTTCATATGCACAAATCGAACACTAGGTTCGCCGATTGGAACGGAAGTTATCCATGTCGATGATGTAGAGTCACTCAGACGAGAAGTGCTTCGCCAGAGTGATAGTGCCGAGGTTTTAGTAATGGCTGCTGCTGTCTCAGATTATCGATGCAAAGAACGAAGCGCCACGAAAATAAAAAAGACGTCTCAACCACTTCATCTGGAGCTTGTCCCCATTCCTAATTTTATGAAGGAAGTGCCCAAGGGGGTATTTAAGGTTGGTTTTGCCGCCGAGACTGATCCAAACCTGGAAGGAGCCAAAAGGAAGCTGCTTGACAGGGGGTTTGATCTTCTTTGTCTGAATGACGTCTCTCGTTCAGATGCGGGATTTGAGGTGGATACCAATCAGGTGATGATCGTTGGCCCGGAAGGTACCAGGCATACGACGCGCCTGGAAAACAAATATTTGGTGGCATGGCAGATCGTTGACGAAATACAAAAGTGCCTGAGAGAATCAGCCAACGTTTAGTTGCTATTGCCAATGAAGTCCGCAGGAAGCCCAGGTCAAACGTTTACAGCACGGTAGTAGGTGGCGGAGCATTACCACTACAGGAATGCTGTCAGGAAATTGTCCAGGAAGCCGAGCGTGGCAGCAGAGAGCTGCCTTGATCCATGCTGGGCTTCTTTTTCTTTACGGGAAGGAATTGTTATGAAATAGTAACAAGAAAACATTTGACAAGCCTATCAATTCATATGATAATTACTGTGACTGATAATCATTATCAACCTAGGTTGCGGACTTAACTTCTGTTTTTCTTTTCCTATGGGTAATACCGGACCTTACATTGATAATGGATGTAATCTACAAGATAGGGTGGGAATCACGAACATGGCAGCGAAGCGGTTTGCATTCAGAAGTTTCGTACTGGCTTTTCTTATGGCCGGTGTTTTAGCGGGATGCTCAGGCGGCAACTCGGCAACTCCAAACGAAAGCAAGGCGCCTGCAGCACAAACGGAAACGACCAACAAGGATGCGGAAACGGCACAATTTCCAATTACCATTGAACATGCCTTCGGAAAAACGGTAATTGAGAAAAAACCGGAGCGGGTCGTGACGATTGCATGGTCAAACCATGACGTTGCGCTTGCGCTGGGAGTCGTGCCGGTCGGTTTCTCCGCGGCCAACTACGGCGTCCAGGACGACAGCGGATTGCTGCCGTGGACGAAGAAAAAACTGCAGGAGCTTGGCGTAACAAATCCGAATGTTTTCAAGGATACGGACGGGCTGGACTTCGAGGCGATCTCCGATGCCAATCCGGACGTGATTCTTGCGGCATACTCCGGCATCACCCAGGAGGAATACGATACGCTCTCCCAAATTGCTCCGGTCGTTGCCTATCCCAAAACGCCGTGGGTGATTACGTGGCGTGAGCAAATTCGCATGAATGCCGCCGGAATGGGCATTCCGGCCAAGGGCGAGCAGCTGATTAAAGATGTCGAAAAGCTCATCGCTGACAAGGTTGCGCAGCATCCGGAATTAAAAGGCGTGAAAGCGGCATTTACATATTTCTCGCCGTCTGATTTGTCCAGCTTCTATATTTATTTGCCCGGTGATCCGCGCGGGGAGTTTTTGCAAGAATTGGGCATGGTCTTCCCGGAAAACATCAACAAATACGTGAAACCGGACAGCGGCTTTGCGTTGAGTTTAAGCGCGGAAAACGCCGATGCGTTACGTGATGCCGACATTTTGGTGGCTTATGGCGATGAAGCGCTGTTAAAGGCGCTGCAGGCGGACCCTGTATTCGGCAAGATTCCGGCCATTAAGCGGGGGTCCATGGTGTTGATACCGGACGGCACGCCGCTGGCGGCAGCAGGCAATCCCAATCCGCTTTCGATCGAATACACATTGGATGAATATCTGTCGCTGATCGTCAAAGCTATAGCGAAAATTAAACAATAAAATGGAGTCCGCATAGATGGAACGCAACCGTTTTTATCCGAAATCGTTCATCCCTGTGCTCGTCATCTTTCTTGTGTTGTTCGTGCTGGGGATTATCGCTTCCTTTATGTTTGGAGCACGTTCCTTGACATTGCAGGAAGTGATCGACGGGTTGATGAAGCATCAAGGGGAAATCTATGAAACGAGCGTCGTGCAAAAGCGTGTCGTCCGCACCATTTTCGCCTTGTGCTGCGGTGCGGCACTTGGCATAGCGGGGGTGCTCATGCAATCCGTCACGCGCAACCCCATCGCGGATCCGAGTATTCTCGGCGTTAACAACGGGGCGGCATTGTTTGTCGTATGCGGCATGGCATTTTTTCAGATCAATACGGCCAGTCAGTATATTTGGTTTGCTTTAGCGGGCGCTGTGCTTACAGCGATATTCGTTTTTGGCATCGGTTCTCTGGGGCGTGGCGGTGCTACGCCTCTTAAACTTGTACTGGCGGGGGCGGCCACGAGTGCTGCCTTCTCCTCCCTGGTCACCGCTGTGATGATTCCGCGTTCCTATGTGATGGATCAGTTTCGATTTTGGCAGGTGGGCAGTGTCGGCGCCGGCACGTGGGATTCGCTCGTCCTGCTGTTGCCCTTTCTTCTGACGGGTGTTCTTATAGCCGTCATCACCGCCCCGGCGTTAAATGCTTTGGCGCTTGGGGAGGAAATGGCAACCGGCCTTGGAGTAAAAACGAGTCTGCTCAGGCTTGTTGCGGCGTTTGCGGGCGTCATCTTATGCGGCGCCACCACTGCGGTTGCCGGTCCCATCGGGTTCGTCGGACTTCTGGCCACCCATGTGATTCGGATGCTGTTGGGGCCGGATTTGCGCTACTTAATCCCGATGTCCGCCCTTTCAGGGGCTGTCATCTTAACCGTTTCCGATGTACTTGGCAGATTAATCGGCAGACCGGGTGAATTGGAGGTAGGGGTGCTGACTGCCTTTCTCGGCGCTCCCCTGCTGATCATTCTAACGATGAAAGCGAAAGTGCGTTCACTATGAATCAGACGACGATTGATTTTATTAAACAAGGCAGGATTCGCCGCAGAGGCAGATGGATAGCTGTGACGACGGCATTGGCCGTGCTTACGGTGGCTTTATGCTGTGCCATGCTCTTGCTGGGCAATACGATCTATCCTGTGCGTGATGTGGCGGCTGTACTGTTGGGAGAAGAGGTAAAAGGTGCGACATTCGCAATCAAAACGATTCGCTTGCCGCGCATGCTGGCCGGTTTGTTTGCGGGCTTTGCCTTTGGCATCGCCGGCTATGTATTTCAAACGATGCTGCGAAATCCGCTGGCCAACCCGAATGTGATCGGGATTACTGCCGGTTCGAGCGCGGCGGCTGTTTTTTGCATCGTCGTTTTGCAGAGCAGCGAAACCGTGACTTCCGTCGCATCGATCATCGCCGGATTACTGACGGTCCTCATCATTTACGGATTGGCCAGGGGAAAAACGTTTTCCATCGGTCGGCTGATTTTGGTCGGCATCGGGATGCAGGCGATGTGCAACTCCATTATTACCTATTTAATGTTGATCGCCAAGGAACACAATCTTTCTTCTGCGGTGCGCTGGCTTACGGGAAGTTTAAACGGGGTGAAGATGGAAGAATTGCCTGTGCTGATGATTTCCTTCCTGGTGCTGGTGCCGCTGATTTGCGTGCTTGGCCGATCGTTAATGGTGCTGGAACTGGGCGAACAAATGGCGACGGCATTGGGGGTCAAAACGGACCGGACACGTGTGCTCCTCATCGTTAGTGCCGTGGTGCTGTCAGCGATTGCCACGGCGATTACCGGACCGATTGCTTCGGTGGCGTTTCTCGCCGGTCCGATTGCCGTTCGTTTGGTCGGTACAGGCACCGCCAACAGCATACCCGCCGGCCTGGTTGGGGCTGTGTTGGTGTTGGCCGCGGATTTGGTGGGGCAATTCGCCTTTGAAGTCAAATTCCCCGTGGGCATCATTACGGGAATCATCGGAGCGCCTTATTTGTTGTACCTGTTAGTGCGAATGAATCGAAAGGGGGCGTTTTAAACGATGAAAAGCCATACCTTTCAGGCCAAGCAGCTTGTTGCCGGTTATGGCGACAAAAAGATTTTAGACGGCATCAGCCTGCAAATCCCCAGCAATCAAATCAGCGTCATTATCGGAGCAAACGGATGCGGAAAATCGACGCTGTTAAAGACGCTGGCCCGGATCATCAAACCGCTGTCAGGCGAGATATTGTTGGACGGCCGACCGATTCATTCGATCCCGTCGAAGCAGCTGGCTCGGGTGTTGGGCTTGCTGCCGCAATCGCCCATCGTTCCGGAGGGGATTACCGTGGCCGATTTGGTCGGGCGGGGCCGTTTTCCCCATCAATCGCTGTTTGGAACATGGAGCAAGAAAGACTACGAAGCGGTTGCGGAAGCCATGGAGATTATGGACATCACGGCATTGGCCAACCGCCATGTGGATGAGCTGTCGGGCGGTCAGCGTCAACGGGTTTGGATTGCGATGGCATTGGCGCAGCAGACGGATATGTTATTTCTGGACGAACCGACCACCTATTTGGATATCACGTACCAGATCGAAATTCTGGATCTGTTGACGGATTTAAACCGCAAATACGGCACGACCATCGTCATGGTCTTGCATGATATCAACTTGTCGGCGCGGTATGCGGATTATGTGTTTGCGCTGCGTCAAGGCAAACTGGTCGCCGAAGGCAAACCGTCCGAAGTGATTACCAGTCAATTGATCAAAGACGTTTTCGGGCTGGATTGTATGATTTTTCGGGACCCTGTATCCGGTGCTCCTTCGGTCGTGCCGATAGGGCGCCATCATGCCGGCGAAACTTTTGTGCTGGAGGCGAGCAGATGAGCACACAAGATTTGTACGACGTGACGATTATCGGCGCCGGACCGGCAGGCCTCTATTCCGCCTTTTATGCGGGCCTGCGGGAAATGAAAATGTTCACATAGCATGTACACTTGTCAGGCTTCATCGGTTTCTGTGCCGAAAAGGTAATGATGCCGGACAGACGCAAAGAGCCTCCACCCGCCGCAAAGACGGGAGGAGGCTCACATTTATTTTGCAGATTGCTTAGAAAGCAGGTGCTACGCCAGCCGATATCTCCATCCCCAGTCAAGATCGACCGGACTCTCTCCGGCTAGATCTCTCTCGGAGATTAAAAGTGATATGGGCTGATTATTTCGATAAGCAATGCAAGAACAAATGAAAACACGATGGATACCGCCATTTGTTTCGGTTCCTTGTAAAAAATCACGCACAAAACAGCATACATAATGAGTTCGTCAATATAATTGATGTCCAGATAAAATGCGCCAATTGCCAAAGAAAGACTTAACATCAGTCCCATGGGCAAGGCCGGCAAGATATAAGCGAGACGTGAATGATTTTTGGCTAACCAAACAATGCTGCCCAGAAAGGGAGATAATAGTGCAATACTGCCCCACAGCATAAAATATTTGGTCGGAAAAAAACCGAACAAGTATGCTGAATACAGGTAATAACTGATCAGCACCCCTGCAAAGAATACAAAGGTATTGATCGCGGCCCTGATGATTGTTTTACTGTACGCGGCTATCATTGCAGCGATCAATACCCAGATTCCTAATCGGGAAAGAATGTGCGAACAATAGTGGAAGACATCCGCTAGCCAACTCCCATCGACTGCAACCGTGTCTAAATACTTGGAGATTGTACCCAAGAGCGCACCGATGAGTACACATTTCATATAGTCGGGCATCATTTTTTTCACTGTCATCATTTTTCCACCTCTACAGCGTTGCAACAATTCCTCTCATTATATCATGTCGTCTTGATGACGTTGACGAAAGAACCGTATTCAGTTATGAGCCGCACAAATACAATTGTATTTTGGTTGACGACGATTTGCTTAATGACTTGACGGAGAAAAAACATTTTGCTGATCATCGCGGCTAATGATGAGCAAGTGATGAGCAAGAATCTTTTCAGTGCCAGATACAAAGTGGACTCATAAAGGTATAATGGACAAACAGTTCAACGAATGGAGTGAAGAATCATGAAACGAAGGATCATACTGGATTTGGCTGTTACGCTAGACGGTTTTATCGAAGGGAAAAATGGAGAAGTGGATTGGTGCATCATGGACCCTGAGATGGGGTTTACGGATTTCTTGCATCAGATCGATACGATTTTTTACGGGAGAAAGAGCTATGAGATCTGGGGGCAATTTGCTCAAGGCATGCATGAAATGGATCTGTCTGATACCGACAAAGAAATGTGGGAACTTATTCATAGCAAAGAGAAATATGTGTTTTCCCGAACGCAAAAAGGAACAGATGATAAAGTCAAATATATAAACAGCAATATCCTTGAGGAAGTAAACAACATAAAGAATCTGCCTGGCAAAGACATTTGGCTGTATGGAGGAGCAGATCTTATTACCACTTTCATTAACTTGGGGCTTGTTGACGAATTTAGACTATCGGTCCATCCGGTTATTTTAGGTGAGGGCAAACCATTGTTTATTGATATCAAGCAGAGGGTGAATGTAAAGTTGGTTCAAACGAGAACATTCTCCTCTGGCGTTGTACAGCTCATCTATCATTCGATGAAGGAACCATCTTCTTCCTCGTGACCTGTACCTCCAATTTGACTCCCTGGAGCAAGCGCCGAACCAAAACGGCCTGACGCCATGTTCCTGGATACGGCCTTACTCCTTTCTATGAAGAATATCCCAAGGATGATGAACACGTTTCGCTAGGTTTTTGTTCAGATCGGTTTGGAGCAGGGCCATCCCCTAAAGGACGGCCCTGCCACGTACCGTTGCAGCCAGCACTAAGAACTGTACACGACACTGCATTCATGCATGGCGTTCCCGGCGGCTTTGTCGATATCCCCACAAGGTGAAAAGAATGCCCACGATGGTAACCAGAGAGGCTGCCAACGGGACGGCTTTCAGCCCGCCGCCGATGCCGTAGTCGATGACGATTCCGCCCAGATAAGCGCCGAGGGCGTTCCCCAGGTTAAACGCCGCTATGTTCAGCGTTGAAGCCAGGGTTGGCGCTTCCTTTGCAGTGTTCAACATGTGCAGCTGCAAACCCGGCACCGTGCCGAAAGCGGCCACGCCGAGAAGGAAGACGAAGATCAGGGTTGCGAGTTTCCATTGAGCCACGACACCCAGCAGGGCCAGCACCACAGCCAATAACACGAGAATACCGATCAGCGAAGTCAGCAGACTGCGGTCGGCCAATTTGCCGCCGTAGATGTTGCCAATGGTAATGCCGATCCCGAACAGAACCAGAATGTACGAGATTGAGTCAACAGGGAAACCGCTGATATCCACCAGAATCGGCTTGATATAGGTAAACGCTGTGAATACGCCGGCGAAGCCGAAGGTTGTCATGAGAAGCGCGACTAGTACCTCGGGACGCAGCAGCACCCCAAATTCCCGACTCAATCGGGAGGGAGAGGCTTGAATCCGCGGGACGAGTACGATCACGCCGATCAGCGCCAGGCTCCCGATAGCCGTAATCGCCCAGAATGTCGATCGCCAGCCGAATTCCTGGCCGATAAACGTACCAATCGGCACGCCGAGGATGTTCGCGAGCGTAAGGCCGGTAAACATCAGGGCGATGGCTCCGGCCCGCTTCTCTTTCGGCACAAGCTCCGCGGCGACTACGGAGCCAACGCCGAAGAAGGAGCCGTGTGTCAGCGCTGCGACGATGCGGGCGAACATGAGCACGCCATAGGAAGGGGCGAGAGCCGCGAGGGCATTGCCCACGATGAAAATTCCCATCAAGAGCAGAAGGAGCGCCTTGCGCGGCATCTTATGCGTAGCGACCGTGATGAACGGTGCGCCGAGCGCTACCCCGAGCGCATACCCCGTGATGAGAAGCCCCGCCTCCGGAATCGAGACACTCAGGCTTTCCGCCACTTCCGGCAGCAGGCCCATGATAATGAATTCGGTCATTCCGATGGCGAAAGCACCGAGCGTCAGCGCGTAAATGGCAATCGTGGAATTGCGGCGCGCAGTGGTCGTACCTGTGTATGGCATGCTATCGGAATTCAAGATGAGGTCCCTCCTCTTCGAAGATGGTCAATCACGGCATTCGTGACTGCGATTGTCGATTGCGGATTTTGGCCGGTAATCAGATTGCCGTCAGCTTCATAGTGGGCAGTCCAGTTCGGAGCGGCAACGAAGATCGCCCCCAGCTCGCGAAGCCGACGTTCCAGCAGGAACGGGAGATGGGATGCCAGACCTGTCTCCTCCTCTTCCCGGTCAGTGAATGCGTTCACGCGTTTTCCGGCGACCAGTGGACTTCCGTCCGACAAGACCGTACCGACCAGGGCGGCCGGGCCGTGACAGACAGCGGCGACCACTTTGCCGGACTCGTAGAAATCGCGCAGCAGTGATTGGAGCTTTTGGTCGGTCGGGAGGTCGTACATCGCGCCGTGCCCGCCTGGCAAGAAAATCGCGTCAAAACGTTCATGAGACAGATCGTTCAGCTTCATGGTGTTTTCCAGTCTCTTCGCTGCTTCTGCAAACGACGGGTCCATTTCCTCACCTAGACTGGCGGGGTCCACTGGTGCTTTTCCGCCGAGCGGGCTGGCTACGACCACGTCCCAACCTTGCTCGTTGAACAGCGTATATGCTTCCGCAAATTCCGACAGCCAGATTCCTGTCGTTTTACCATCGTCAATATGGGAGTGGCTCGTGACCACCATGAGCACGTTTTTTGACATCGTTTCAAACCTCCTGAAGGGTTATTTTTGATTGCCCCCCAATTCTACGCCTGAACTTTTTATAAAACAAATTATGAAATTTGCGTGTATTCATAAGAAAATTTATGGATTCAGCGGGCAAAAAAAGACCAGACGCCGATGAAAACTGGCCTCTGGTCCTCAGATGTGCTCGCGAATGACCTTCTTGATTTGTTGAATTTCCGGTATGTACTTGTGTTTGCTTTTGTACGCGAAGAACAGCTCGTTTCGTACCGACAAGTCCGCGTAAACGACTTGAACCTCACCTTCTTTCGCCGTATTCAGCAGATAGGTGGGAACCACGCTCAGGCCCGCGCCTGACGTGACCAGACGGAGAATCATATGCAGATTCGGAATGATGTAAGGGGTGGACAGCATAGGACGCTTCTTGAAACGTTCCCGCCACAACCTCCGGATTATGGGCAGTTCCGGTCCGTACGCAATCCACGTCTGTTCGGTGAGCCAGCGTTCTTTGGCTTT
This sequence comes from Brevibacillus sp. MCWH, assembly GCF_013096935.1. NCBI lineage: Bacteria > Bacillati > Bacillota > Bacilli > Caryophanales > Paenibacillaceae > Brevibacillus > Brevibacillus sp. MCWH. Next base: position 12,196 of record NZ_SDLF01000030.1, read on the forward strand.
CAAGCTCACGGCATCGGGAACCTCCCAGTGAGCCGGTGCGATTATGGCCAACTCCTCTTCCCACAGCTTCTCGTACTCGACTCCCGGTTTCAGGAATTTCTTTGAGGTAATGATGATATCCGCCTTGTCCTCTTCCAGGATGCCGAGCAGTTCCTCCGCGGTTCCGAAATAGGAAATCGAGCAGGTACCGAATTTCGGCAGCAAGGGGAGGATTTTTTCCTGGTAGAACTCCGGCGCCGAGCCGATTTTGATCCATTTCAGGCTCGGTTGGGAAGACGTTTTCAGATCTGCGCTCAACTGCTCCAGCGCTTCGACGAGCGGAGCTACCTCGGTATACAGCAACTTCCCTCGCTCCGTCGGGATCATTTTCCGGGCCGTCCGGACAAACAGCGGCTCGCCGATCTCAGCCTCCAAGGAGGCCAGATGCTGGCTCATCGCCGGCTGAGTCATGAAACGGGATTTGGCAGCTTCGGACACCGAATTGTGCCGATAGATGAAGACAAAGCTCCGATACCACTCGAAATCGATCATGTGAATGCCTCCGATTTGGGTTTTTTGAAAAATATAGCACAGACGACAGGAGGCCTGGGGGATTTTTCATTGGTATAATTCGTTAGGCGTTATGCTGCCATATGGAAACTCGTCTGGAAACCTTGGATGACGCATTGCTCAAATCATCCAGATATACGGAAAGGGGGCTTTACCTGCATGAAAAGCAGCGGCGGAAGGCCCTTTTTGTTTTGGGCTTCCCACACTCGTTGCGAATGAATATTACTTGTATGATCCATAAAACGTTCATTTGAGGAGCGGGGAATAAACGGTTATAATTAAAATAGTTATTATCTTATAGTATTTATAAAAATTCGATTGCGTGGAGGCTGGCTCTTATGAATTATGAAGATTACCATCACCTGAACCACGTCAAAGAGCAGCAGACATCAAAGAAAACGCTGTGGCTCACCCTGATGCTGACCATGTTTTTTACGATTGTCGAGATTGTCGGAGGCCTGATGTCCAATTCGCTCGCCCTTCTGTCCGATTCGGCCCACATGATCTCCGATGTGATCGCGCTGGGGTTGAGCATGGCTGCCATATACATGGCTGCCCGGAAACCGAATCAGAAGTACACGTTTGGCTTCCTTCGTTTTGAGATCATCGCGTCGTTTCTGAATGGGTTGGCGTTGGCCGTAATTGCCGTCGGGATCATCGTCGAGAGCATCAAGCGGATGATTTATCCGCAGGGGGTTGACCTCCAGTTGATGCTTTTGATCGCGTCCATCGGTTTGGTCGTGAACATCGTGCTGACCGTCGTATTAAGCCGGAGTACCAGGGAAGAAGAAAATCTCAATGTGAAGAGCGCGCTCTGGCACTTTTTCGGAGATTTGCTCAGCTCTGTTGGGGTCATCATTTCTGCCGTTCTGATTCACGTGACAGGCTATTCCTTCTTTGACCCGTTGATCAGCATGGTAATCGGGGGGATCATTTTTACCGGCGGGGCCAAAATCATTCGCGAATCCCATCTGATTCTGATGGAATCGGTCCCCGAGAAGTTTGATCTGGACGCCATTCGCCGCGACATCAGCGAGGTGGAAGGGGCGGAGGACGTCCATGAACTGCATCTGTGGTCGATTTCCACCGATCATTATTCGCTGACTGCGCACGTGTTTGTTCGCGAAAACATACAACCGTTCTGTGTGATTCTGGCCATTAATCACATCCTGAAGACGAAATACGGCATCACACACACGACGATTCAAATTGAACATCCAGCCATGCACGATCATGGCGAATACGGCAAGCAGTTCATGCTTCAGCGGGCGTGAGGAGACTTTCCGAGCGTCCGCAGACTCTCCACTATTTCCAAAACGAATGGTGGAGAGTATTTTTTAAATTTACTCTTGCATTTTAAAATTAAACATGCTATATTTTAGTCCTGTGATACAAAATGATGATGTGACTACAACATGCGGTCGTGGCGGAATTGGCAGACGCGCTAGATTCAGGTTCTAGTGGTGGCAACACCGTGGAGGTTCAAGTCCTCTCGACCGCACCAAATTCCCGGAAATTACAAGTTGATTTTTTCTGGGGGCCTGGTATAATGGAATCCTGTCTCCTTTACGAGATGGGCAGCAAATTAAGAGGTTATGCAAAACTTACTGTTGATTTGCTGTAAAAGATGTGTTACACTTAAATCCTTCGCTTCTGACCTTGGCGAAGCGAAAGGCGTAACATGTTCCTTGAAAACTGAACAGCGAACGCGTTGAACGAGCCTAGCAATTCCTTTCTCTTTAAAGAAAGCTAACGATTCAACTCAACTTTATTGGAGAGTTTGATCCTGGCTCAGGACGAACGCTGGCGGCGTGCCTAATACATGCAAGTCGAGCGGACCTGAATGGAGCTTGCTCCAGACAGGTTAGCGGCGGACGGGTGAGTAACACGTAGGCAACCTGCCCGCAAGACCGGGATAACGTAGGGAAACTTACGCTAATACCGGATAGGGCACTCTCTCGCATGAGAGAG
>NZ_SDLF01000031.1:0-13852 GCF_013096935.1 Brevibacillus sp. MCWH
TCCGCCGCTAACCTGTCTGGAGCAAGCTCCATACAGGTCCGCTCGACTTGCATGTATTAGGCACGCCGCCAGCGTTCGTCCTGAGCCAGGATCAAACTCTCCAATAAAGTTGAGTTGAATCGTTAGCTTTCAAAGAAAATAATTGCTAGGCTCGTTCAACGCGTTCGCTGTTCAGTTTTCAAGGAGCATTTTTCAACAACTTCTTCATTATATCAAGTTGCCTAGTCGTTGTCAACAAGTTTTTTCGCATCGTCATTCGCGTTACCTTGTCAAACAGCGACTTTGTTAATCTACCACATTCTATCATGAATGACAAGTGGTATTTTTTGTTTTGGTGCATCCCTTCGCTTCAGAAGAGAACGAAAAGTAATATACCACCAAACCTGCTCGCGTGCAAGTGAAAAAAATGGAAAAACCGCCCGGCACTTCCCGGACGGTTTTTCTGGTCTCTAGTCGCGAGCACGCATATGCGGGAATAGCAGCACATCGCGAATGGACGGCGAGTTGGTCAGCAGCATCACCAGACGGTCAATGCCGATACCCAATCCCCCGGTTGGCGGCATGCCGTACTCCAGCGCTTCGATGAAGTCCTCGTCCATATCGTGCGCTTCGTCGTTTCCGGCCGCCTTCTCCAGCAGTTGAGCCTCAAAACGTTCGCGCTGGTCGATCGGATCGTTCAATTCGGTAAACGCGTTGGCGTGTTCACGGGCCACGATAAACAGCTCAAAGCGATCCGTAAAGCGCGGGTCCTGCTCGTTTTTCTTGGCCAACGGGGAAATTGCCACCGGATGACCATAGACAAACGTAGGCTGAATCAGCTTGTCCTCTACTTTTTGTTCAAAGAACTCGTTGACCACGTGGCCAAAGGTATGATGCGGCTCCACGGCCACTCCATGTTCCTTGGCGAGCGCACGCGCTTCGTCGTCGCTCATTTCCTTCCAGAAGTCTACCCCGACGTGTTCCTTGATCAGGTCGACCATGTGCACGCGGCGCCACTTCGGCGTCAGGTCCACCTCATGACCCTGGTAGTGAATCTTGGTGGTCCCCAGCACCTCCTGGGCGATGTGTGCGATCATCTCTTCGGTCAGCTTCATGATGTCTTCAAAATCGGCATACGCCTGATACAGCTCAATCATCGTGAACTCGGGATTGTGGCGGGTGGAAATCCCCTCGTTGCGGTAAACGCGGCCAATTTCGTACACCTTTTCCAGACCGCCGACGATCAACCGCTTCAGGTGAAGCTCGATGGCGATCCGCATGTACAGCTGCATGTCCAGTGCGTTGTGGTGCGTGATGAACGGACGGGCTGCTGCACCGCCGGCGATGGCGTGCAGAGTGGGCGTCTCCACTTCGAGGAACCCGAGGTTGTCCAAATACCGGCGCATCGAAGTCAAGATGCGGCTGCGCGTGATGAATGTATCGCGCACTTCCGGATTGACAATCAGATCCACGTAGCGTTTGCGATAGCGGGTCTCAATATCTTTCAGACCGTGATACTTTTCTGGCAGCGGGCGAAGCGACTTGGTCAGAAAGGTAAGCTCCTTTACCTTGACGCTCAGTTCGCCCGTCTTGGTTTTAAATACAACGCCGTTGACCCCGATCAAATCACCGATGTCGCACAGCTCAAACACCTTGTAGGATTCTTCGCCCACTGTGTCCAGCCGCACGTAGATTTGGATCTGGCCGGAACGGTCCAGCAATTGGGCAAAGCTGGCCTTGCCCATCTCCCGTTTGGCCATCAGACGGCCAGCTATCGTGACGACATGTCCTTCCGCTTCCAGCTCTTCCTTGGTTTTGCCGCCGAAACGGTTGACGATGTCGGCTGCGTGATGGGTTTGTTCAAATTTTTTGCCGAACGGATCAATGCCCCATTCGCGCAGTTGGTTCATCTTGTCGTGACGCACTTGCAGCAACTCGTGAAGGCTTTCCTGTTGCTGTTCTGCTTGCTGCAGGTCTTGCTCGTTGTTCATTCCTATGTTCACTCCTCGAAAAAAATCAATCGGAAAACGGGCGTGCGGAAAATAGCGATACGGCGTACCCTTTTTCTAAGGTACGCCTTGTGGTACTGAATTACAAGTTAATGTCGAGAATCTCATATTGAATGGTGCCGGCCGGCACCTGTACGTCGACGATCGCTCCTTTGGCCTTGCCCAGCAGTGCCTGGCCCACCGGGGATTCGTTGGAGATCTTGTTGTTCATCGGATCGGATTCGGCAGACCCGACGATGGTGTATTCGACGATGTCGCCAAACTCCAGGTCTTTCAGTTTGACGGTGGAACCGACGCTCACCACTCCGGTATCCACGTCTTCGTTGGTGATGATGCGGGCGTTGCGCAGCATTTTTTCCAGCGTGAGAATGCGCCCTTCGATAAAGGCCTGCTCGTTTTTCGCCTCTTCGTACTCAGAGTTCTCGCTGATATCGCCATAGCTGATCGCTTCCTTGATCCGCGCCGCTACCTCTTTGCGTTTAACCGTTTTCAAATCCTCCAGCTCTTGTTCCAGTTTCGCCAAACCTTCTGGTGTAAGAATTACTTCTTTTTCCGACATGGTTCAATTCCCCCGTTTACAGATAATTCCTTCGCACCTGGTAAAGTACAAAGAATTATATGTAGATGTTCTATACAATATACAGTTCGATCGTGCATGACATAAGGCTTCATAGGGAAAGCTGCCAGGGTGAACTGGCAGCTTGAGTCCTGATAATACGGTGTATTATAGGATATGAAGGAACCCTTGTCAATGTCTGGGATGTTACGAGCTGACGGCTTCATCCGGCACCAAAACGTCTGCTTCGTCGAGATCGTCGGCGTGGTTTTCCACCCATTCGACGTAGTCCAACAGGATGCGGCGCAGCTCTTCCTCCGTCTCCACGGCATTGATCAGGTTTTTGGCATGGGTGGCCCCTTTCAGCCCTTTCAGATACCAGGCTGCGTGCTTGCGCATCTCCAGGATGCCGACGCGCGGCCCCTTCAAGGCGATCAGCCGCTGAGCGTGCAGCAGGCAAATCTCCACTTTTTCGCGGGCTGTCGGCTCCGGCGGCAGCACCCCTTTGGTCAGGTACTGAACAGTGCGGTACAGCATCCACGGGTTGCCCAAAGCGGCTCGGCCGATCATCACGCCGTCACAGCCGGTCATGTCCAGCATGCGGCGCGCGTCTTCCGGCGTCGCGACGTCGCCGTTGCCAATCACGGGAATGGAGACCGCTTCCTTGACGCGGCGAATCCAGTTCCAATCAGCCTTGCCCTTGTACATCTGCACGCGGGTGCGACCGTGGACGGCAATCGCCTGGGCACCGGCACGCTCCACCGCCTGGGCGTTTTCAATCGCGTACAGATGCTCGTCATCCCAGCCCAGACGCATTTTGACCGTAACCGGTTTGTCCACGACATCGACAACGGCCGAAACGACTTCGTATATCTTGTTCGGGTCCAGCAGCAGCCGGGCGCCGGCATCACAATTCACGATCTTGGGAACGGGACAGCCCATGTTAATGTCGATGATGTCCGCGTTGGTGTTCTTGTCAACATACTTCGCCGCTTCGACCAGCGTTTCCTTGTCTCCGCCAAAAATCTGCAGGCTCAACGGCTTTTCCCGTTCGTCAACAAACAGCATATCCATCGTCTTCTTGTTGCCGTGCACGATTCCCTTGTCGCTGACCATTTCGGCACAGACCAAACCGGTGCCAAACTCCTTGGCGATCAAGCGGAAAGCGGGATTGCACACCCCTGCCATCGGCGCAAGAACGACGTTGTTTTTCAACTCGATGTTACCGATTTTCATTTATACACAACCTCCTTTTCCCGCAAGGTACAAGTGACCTCTGCGCTGATACATGCGCGGGCGGGCGATGCGGAGAGCGTCTGACCCAGCTGAAAGGTCATTTACTATTTATAGCACATAATTCTTCGTAGTCCACCTGTAAAGTGCTGGCGATTTTGCGCAGCACCGGTTCGGTCGGCGTGCGGGTGCCCCTCTCCAGTGAACCGACAAACGACAGGGACACGCCCATCTTGTCAGCCAGGGTCTGCTGCGTGTACCCCTTCAACTTCCGGAATGACCGTATGCGATTGCCCAATCGATTGTTCCCCACTTTCGTACCCCCTTGTCATCCTGCGGCAACAACCGGAGAAGGTCATCGACGGTCCGGCCGAATACGGGAAGCGGTCCTCCCTCCCAGACGTCACGAAGCGGAATCAGAACAAATGCCCGATCAGCCATCTCCGGATGGGGAATGACCAGGTGTTCCTGCCTCACCGCTTGGCCGCCGTACAGCAGCACGTCGATGTCGATCGTGCGCGGCCCCCAGCGGACGGTGCGCACACGTCCCAGTTCCTGTTCCACTGCCAGCGCTTCCTCCAGCAGTTTTTCCGGGGACAGATCCGTTTCCACCGCGATCGCCATGTTCAGGAACGCGTCCTGCTCCACGTACCCGACCGGATCGGTTTCATAGACGGATGAGATCCGCACGACGCGGATGCCCTTCCGTTCGTTTAGCTTTTGCACTGCCTGCCGTAAGTTGTCCGCCCGGTCCCCCAAGTTGGAACCAAGGGCGAGATACGACCGTACCGTCATACGTTCATGTCCTCTCTTCTGCGCGTCATCTCGATGGCAACCGAGTCGTATTGGCCGTTGATGGGCGGGTTGGGTTTCGTCACCTTCACCGTCACTTCCGCGATCGGGAATGACTGCAACAGTTGGCCGGCAATGCGGGCCGTCAACGCTTCCACCAGGTTGTATCGCTCTGTTTCGACGATTTTTCGAACACAATCAAAGATATCGGCGTAATTGACCGTATCGTTTAGATCGTCGCTGGCTCCGGCGCGGGACAAGTCCAACGCCAGCACCAGATCCACGTAAAAACGCTGCCCGAGCTGGGCCTCTGCTTCGAAAACGCCGTGATAGCCGTAAAATGACATGCGGTTAAAGTAGATTTTATCCAACAGGGAGGCCTCCCTTGCACATCGCGTCCATCATTGTGACGACCCGCTTCATTTCCTTGACGTCGTGCACCCGGACGATGTGGCAGCCCTTCGCTACGCCCAGGGCGACGGTGGCAGCCGTACCCTCCATTCGGTCATGCACCGGCAGGTCGAGCACCTTGCCAATCATCGATTTGCGCGACGTGCCGAGCAGCACCGGATAGCCGAGCGCGACCAGATCGTCCAGGCGGCGCATCGCCTCCAAATTTTGGTCCAGCGTTTTGGCAAACCCGATCCCCGGATCGAGGATGATCTGCTCGTCGCGGACACCAGCCTCCCGCGCGATGCGGACCGATTCCCGCAGATCGCGCACCATGTCGCAAAAGAAGCGGGAGTAGGCCATGTCTTCCCGGTTGTGCATCAAAATGATCGGAGCATCGTAGCGCGCGGCAACCTGGGCGATTCGCCGGTCCCGTTTGGCTCCCCAGACGTCGTTGATGATGTGGGCGCCGGCTTTGATTGCCTGCTCCGCCACTTCAGACTTGTAGGTGTCAATGGACAGCGGGACCTGCACTTCCTCCACCAGCGCGCGGATGACCGGCATGACGCGCTCCAACTCTTCCTCCAGTCCTACTTCCACAGCACCGGGGCGCGTCGACTCTCCGCCGATGTCGATGATGTCCGCTCCCGCTTCCACCATCGCGCGGGCCCGGGCAACCGCCTGATCCAGGTCCACGTACCGGCCGCCGTCGGAAAAGGAGTCGGGCGTCACATTCAAAATCCCCATCACCAGGGTCCGCTGTCCCAACGGCAGCACATAACGGCCGCAGACCAGCCCCCGTCGCTGCCGAAGCTGCCGACGCATGGTCAATAGCTCCAACACTTCCTGTGCCGCTTCCAGCAGGCTTCCTTCCTGATCCGGCAGCCGGTGCAGCAAGCCCTCCAGCTGACCTTGTGTCGCCTGGATCAGAATGTCGGCCACTCCGGACGAAGCCGGATTGTCGAGGACGACTGCATCGCCTCCGCACGCCTGTACGCTTGTCCGCAGCAGTCGTGCAGCTGCCGGCGACAGACGTTCCAGGTGGATCAACAGCGGTTCTCCCGCTACGGCCAGCCGCTCCAGGTCGGACTCGCACACGTTTCGGTCAGACAGTTCCGCCGCCAGTCCGGCCCGGCTCCGGCCGTGTATCACAAATGGATTGTGCTTCATCTGCCTAGCTCCCCTTCAGTTGTCAATGACAAGGTGGCATGTTGATTGATAGCATACCATACTTACCTACCGGACGCTACCGATTCGCGGTAGGCGCGGCGCAAAGCACGGGTGTATTCCCCGTACGAAGCCGGCACCGGTCGGCCGTCGATTGTGCTCACCGGCACGACCTCCTGCACCGAGTTGGTGACAAACACTTCGTCCGCCTGCACCAGCGCATCCGGCCGGTACCATCCCTCTTGGGCGGGGATGCCGAGCTTTTGCGCCAGTTTCAGCACATGGCGCCGGGTCACGCCGTCGAGAATGCCTGTGTCCGTGGAAGGCGTGTACAAGTGGCCGTTGGTCACCCAAAACAGGTTGCTGACGATGCCCTCTGCCACATAGCCTTCCCGTGTCAAAAACAACCCTTCCACGTCCGGCTGTGCTCCCAATTCCAGACGAGCCAGCGCGTTGTTTATATAGTTGTGCGATTTGAACCGCTGATGACCCTCCGCCGTCTGGCGCGGTACGGACAGCGTTTGCAGTTTCTTGGGCCGGGGCGGTTCCGTCAGGGGCGGCACTTCTTTTGCAAAGATGAAGAGCGACGGCCTCACATACTCATCCGACGCCAGGCCGACTCCTTCCGGCCCGGCTGTCACGCTGAGCCGCACATACGCGTCGGCCAGCCCGTTGGCATCCGCCGTCCGCAGGATCGCGTCAGCCAATTCCTCCGCCGTCCACGGCGCTTTGATGCGCAGCGCCAACAGCCCCGAACTGAGCCGGGCGTAATGGTCGTCCCACAGAAAGAGGCGGCGCTGGTAGACGCGCACCGTTTCAAACAGGCCAATTCCGTACAGGAAACCGTGATCCAGGACGGACACCGACGCCTGTTCCGCAGGCATGATTGTTCCGTTTACGTAGATATGCATTTCGCGCTCGCTCCCGACAATCGGTATTCGAGTTCATCATACCACATTACGTCCTGCCTCAGCGCTCTTTCCGCGCACCGTGTACGGTGCATCATCGGGGATGGCGACATGGTAATCCCTACAAAAGAAAAAAGGCAGTACGCACGGGACGCACCGCCTTTTTCTGCCGGATGGCTGTTGATTGGCTTCAACGCTTCTCCCCGTTTTTTACGGAGACATCCAGCCCTTGTATTTTCTTTTCCTCGTCGTCGTTGGTCAGTTCCCTGGCCGCCAACTTGAACTCCGTCAACGTCCGGCCAAAGGCGCGGCCGATCTCCGGCAGCTTGCTCGGTCCAAAGATGACCAGGGCGATAATCAGAATCAAGATAAGCCCGGGGATACCAATGCTGGATAACATGTCAGGCTACACTCCCTCGCAGATTAAAAGCCGGTGATGGCAATGACGCCAGGCAGAGCTACCGAGCTGCCGCCTTTCGGCCAGTGGCTGGTCGGCCGGTCGTAGGACGTCAGGTTTTCCCCCGGATGCTGCACGGACAGGAACAGCGTCTTTTCGTCCGGGGTAAACCACGGGCCGGTCATCTCCGCGCCGACCGGTGCAGATGCAAACTGCACCGCTTCCCCTTTGTGGTCTCCGGAGGTCGGGATCAAGTAGACGCCGTTGTTGCCGAATGGCGTGTAGATGCCGCTGTTCATGGACGACGACGAAATGTCGGTCACCACCCAAAGGTTGCCTGCGCTGTCAAACGCCATGTTGTCCGGTGCCGCAAACCCGCTCTGCGGACCGCCGGCGGCAAAGATTTCAAAGGTAAATGCGGTGCCGGCATGATTGCCGTCCTGTTCAAACAGGCGGACGATCTGGCCGTAGAAGTTGCCGTGCTTTGCGTTGTTCGTCATGGCGATAAAAACGCTGCCGTCGATCGGATGCACCTCGACGTCTTCCGGCCGGTCCATCGGGGTGGCCCCTACGGCTTTGGCCGCATCGCGGCAGTTGACCAACACGTCGGCCTGGGAGGAAAACAGCGGTTTGCCCGCGCTGTCGGTCGCCTGCTGCAGCACCTCGTTGGAGGCATAGTCCAGCGCAATCCAGGCGCCCTTGCCGAAGTTGGCCACGTACAGCGTACCTTCTTCCAGCAGCTTGGAGTTTTGTTTGCCCGCTTTCGGGTCGTATTTGCCTTTGGAGACGTATTTGTACACGTACTGGTCGTTGGCGTCGTCACCCATGTAGACGACCAGCTGTCCCGTCGGCGCGATCACCATGGCCGTATTTTCATGGGAAAAACGGCCCAGGGCGGTATGCTTTTTCGGCGTGGATGCCGGATCAAACGGATCCACCTCCACCACCCATCCGTAGTGGCGGCTGTCCGGCAACTTGCAGTCGTTCACCACGTCCTGGAAGTTTTCTTCGCAGGAGAGGATGGTGTTCCACAGCGTCACACCGCCGGAGCAGTTTGCAAACGTGCCGGTCACTTCCTTGGCGATGGACGCGGCCGGGCCGGTCAACACGTGTTTGGTCAAACCGCTGACGCGGCGACCGTAGGCGGAGTCGCTGACCAGCTTCCACCTGCCGTTTTCCTTTTTCACTTCGATCACCGACCCGCCCAGCGCATACAGGTACTTCCGGATTTGCTCCGCCGTTCGCCGGTTCTGTTTTGGATCGGCGTTAAGCGCGTCATAGCCGGTGACGTAGTATTCCAGTTCGCCCAGATACTCGTGATTTACCCACAGGAGGCCGTGGTCCGACCTGCCGTCAATCGGGAGGAAACAGGTGAAGTCAGCGTTGAAGCCAAACGTGTCGCCTGCCTTGTTGATTCTGTCACCGTAGACAGCCACGACGTCGTATCGAAATCCTTCGGGCAGCACTACATCGTCCTTGGTGGTTGGCCGGATCGGTTTGAACTTTGGGGAAAACTTGTGCTTTTTTGCCTCCAGCCCGAACAGGTGGTCGGCCGTTTTTCCGGAGAGCGATTCACCCGCTGCCAGCGCCGGTATGCCGGTCGCCAGAGAAGCCAGCGCTGCCGCACCAGCGCCGAGATATGTCAAAAACTGTCGACGGTTCACGTCCATTGCACATTCGCTCCTTTACGTTACGCATCTGTTACGTCGATTGTACAAGCGAATCGTCGACATTCGGTTAATTCCGGATAAATGTTGTGTTAATCTTTGGTCTATTGAATAAAAAAGCGCCCGAGTGCATCGAGCGCTTTCACATTATCGTTATCCTGCTGCTTGTTTCGCATACGTATCCAGGAAGTTTTGCAGTAGCTGTTTGCCGTACTGGGTAATGATCGATTCGGGGTGAAACTGCACGCCTTCGATCGGGTAATGGCGATGGCGCACGGCCATGATCTCCCCTTCCTCCGTCCGTGCGGTCACTTCCAGCACGTCGGGCAGGCTCGCCTCCTCCAAAATCAGCGAGTGGTAGCGCGCCGCCGTAAATGGAGAGGGAATGCCGCGAAAAATCGTCTGGCCGTCGTGATACACCTCGGACGTCTTGCCATGCATCAGCCGCTCGGCACGCACCACCTTGCCGCCGAACACCTGACCGATCGACTGATGGCCCAGACATACGCCCAGCATCGGAATTTTGCCGGCGAAATAACGGATGGCCTCCATGCTGATGCCCGCCTCATTGGGCGTGCACGGCCCCGGCGAAATCATCAGGTAGTCCGGCGCGAGGCGCTCAATCTCCTCCAGCGTAATCTTGTCGTTGCGGACGACCCGCAGCTCCTCGCCCAGCTCCCCCACGTACTGCACCAGGTTGTAGGTAAAGGAATCGTAGTTGTCAATCATCAAAATCATACGCTCAACTCCTCTCGACTCGCCTTTCTCTGCTCACTCAACTCCAATGCTTTCCACAACGCTTCCGCCTTTTTCAGCGACTCGACATACTCTGCCTCGGGACGGGAGTCGATGACGATGCCCGCCCCCGCCTGCACGTGGGCCATGCCGTCCTTGACCACCATGGTGCGGATGGCGATGTTGACTTCCACGTCGCCATTAAACCCGAACCAGCCAATCGACCCGGTGTAGACACCCCGTTTGACCGGTTCCAGCTCCTCGATGATCTCCATCGTCCGCACTTTGGGCGCACCGGTGATCGTCCCGCCGGGAAATGCAGCCGCGACCGCGTCAAACGCGTCTTTTCCCTCCGCCAACTCTCCTTCCACATGGGAGACGATATGCATGACGTGGGAGTACTTTTCCACTACCATGAACTCGCTCACCCGCACGCTGCCGTACCGGCATACACGGCCGAGGTCGTTGCGCTCCAGATCGACCAGCATGACGTGTTCCGCCCGCTCTTTTTCGTTCTCCACCAGTTCGCGCACCAGTGCCTCGTCTTCCGCGTCGTTTCTTCCCCGCGGGCGCGTGCCGGCGATCGGCCGGGTGCTGACTGCGCCGCCCTTTACCTTGATGAGCAGCTCCGGCGAACCGCTGACCAGTTGAAACTCGGGGAAGTGCAGGTAGCCCATGTACGGCGACGGGTTTAGCTTGCGCAGCACGCTGTAGACGTCGGCTGGCATCACCCGCATCGGCTTGCTCTGCCGCACCGAGAGGTTCACCTGAAACACGTCCCCTTGGGCAATGTACGCCTGCACGCGGCGCACCGCCTCTTCAAACTGTTCCTGGCCAAATGACACCTGGGCCGGGGTGGCCGACTCCAGCGGCCGCTTGCGCAGCGCGTCCCAGTCGGTATCGTCCGCCTGTGCGTCCCGAGTCAGGGATGTAAGCTCTCGGGCCCGCTGTGACAGGAGCTCCGCCGCGTCGCGGTACGAATCTTCCGTCAATCCGCTCGTCGGCAGGTGCGTCAGGCAGTAACATTCCCGCGTCGCATGATCAAAGACAAGAAGGTCTTGCACTATCATAACATACAGGTCGGGCAGCCGTAAGTCGTCTGCAGCGATCTGCGGCAGGGTCGGTTCAAAAAAACGGTTCATGTCGTAACTAAGGTATCCCAATGCGCCGCCGCAAAAGTCGGGCAGACCCGGCACAACCGGTGTCCGGTAGCGGGCCAGCAGCTCACGAAGCGCAAACAGCGGGTTTTCCCCTGTTATCCGTTCAGTTTGGCCGTCAGCGAACGTGACCGTGGTTTGCAGGTCCTTGCTCTGCATCACCGCGACGGGCTGCCAGGTGAGATAGGTAAAGCGGCCGGCTCGTCCGCTCTCCAAGAGCGCCGCTCCCTCCAGTGAGGGCTGCAGGGCATTGAGCAGTTCCCACGGGTCCAGGTTCTCCGGCCAGGCGAAGCGTACAGCAAGCGGGACGTACGGATACTCGCCAGCATACTTCTCGATGTCGGTAAAGGATGGCAGGATCAAATCAATTCACGCTCCGTCATTCTGCTTTCTCGCCTCCAGCATATCACATTCACCGGGGATGTTTCGCGGTTACTTTTTGGCTGCGCGGAACGAATCGCATGAAATAAAGAACGCCGGCCGCAAGCCGACGTTTCATTTGGTCCAACGCTTCTTTCCGTCTTATTCTTCAAACTGATACAGCGGGGTGGACAGGTAGCGTTCACCGTTGCTCGGAATGACCGCCACTACTTTTTTGCCCCGACCCAGCTTCTGCGCCACCTTCAGCGCGGCAAAAATAGCCGCACCGGAAGAAATGCCGCCGAGAATCCCCTCGTTGCGGGCAACGCGTCGTGCCGTTTCGAAGGCTTCCTCGTTTTCTACCTTGATGATCTCGTCATACACATTGGTGTCCAGAATCGCCGGTACAAAGCCGGCTCCGATGCCCTGAATCTTGTGCGGGCCCGGTTTTCCGCCGGACAAAACGGGCGAGGCGGCCGGTTCCACGGCGACAATGTGGACATGGGGGTAATGTTCACGCAGCAGTTGACCAACGCCTGTGATCGTCCCGCCGGTGCCGACACCGGAAATAAACGCGTCGATCCCGCCGATTTCTTTTGCCTGCTCCAAGAGTTCCCGACCGGTCGTCTCCCGATGCACTTTCGGGTTGGCCGGGTTGTTGAACTGCTGCGGCATGAAATAGGAAGGATTTTCTTTCACCAGCTCTTCCGCCTTGCGAATGGCGCCGCCCATGCCTTCGCTGCCCGGTGTCAGCACCAGCTCTGCTCCGTAGGCGCGCAGCAGATTGCGCCGCTCAATGCTCATCGTCTCCGGCATGACCAGGATGGCGCGGTATCCTTTGGCTGCTGCCACCATGGCCAAGCCGATCCCGGTGTTGCCGCTCGTCGGTTCGATAATCGTGTCTCCCGGTTTCAGTTTGCCTTCCGCCTCAGCAGCTTCGATCATCGCCAGAGCAATCCGGTCCTTGACGCTGCTGCCCGGATTGAAAAACTCCAGTTTCAGGTAAATGTCGGCCATATCAGCGCTGACGACGCGATTCAGCTTCACCAGCGGCGTATACCCGATCAGGTCCGTAATGGAATTGGCGACACGCATCGTGTCAATCCCCCTTTTTATAACCTAGTAAAATGCTAGGTTTTATTGGCATAATTATAACAAGGTGTGCCTAGGCCGGTCAATGAGGCATTTGCCCAGATATCTGGGCGCCGACCGCCTTGCGCAATCGTTCCAAAACGATCGCCACCGGGTAAAGGCGGTCGACGAGCGGTACCCTGGTTTACATCTCCTGCATGATCTCTTCCAGCGCCGCTTTATCGTAGTGGTAGCGCTCGTTGCAGAAGTGACAGTGGACCTCTGCTTCGCCCTTTTCTTCAATCAGGGCCGTCATTTCCTCTTTGCCCAGGCTGACCAACGCCTGGCTCACCTTTTCCGGCGAACAGATGCAGCGAAACTGAATGTCGGTCCGGCTGAGAATTTTCGGCTCGTCCAACACGCGCTCCAGAATCTGTTCCGGCGTCAGACCTTCCCCGATCATCCGGGATACCTGCGGGAGCTGCCCCAGCCGTTCTTCGATCCGGCTCACTACCTCGTCCGGCGTACCCGGCAGGAGCTGCAGAATAAACCCTCCGGCGGCCAGCACGGAGCGATCTTCCGGATTGACCAGCACACCCACGCCGACCGCAGACGGGGTTTGCTCCGAAGTGACAAAGTAGTAGGTGAAATCCTCGCCAATTTCACCGGAGACAATCGGCGAACTGCCCCTGTACGGCTCCTTCATTCCCAGGTCTTTGACCACGTACAGAAACCCGTCGGTGCCGACCGCGCGGGCCACATCCAGTTTGCCCTTGTCGTTCAGTTCAAAGTGAACGTGCGGGTTGGTCACGTAAGCGATGCCTTCCCCGTGGGCGTTGGCCTCGGCGATAATCTGCCCAATGGGCCCGCCCCCTTTTACTTTGACGGAAAGCCGCTCATCTCCTTTCAGCATGGCCCCCATCATCAACGTGACGGTCAACGTCCGCCCTGCGGCCGCCGTCGCCGTGTTCCACATGTCGTGGCGGCGTCTCATTTCTTCAACAATGCCGGTCGTCCGGGCGGCAAATGCGCGCACATGCCCGTTATACCCGGTCGCCCGTATCAAATAATCGCTCATGCAGCGATCCTCCTTTTGCCATGACGTCTGCAAGAAGTAGTGTACCACAAGAAAACCGATGCCGCTCAAGCCAAGCGTGCAGCGCGGCGCATGGACAGATTTCCGACTCATCCGGGCGGTATCCATCACTTTGTCACACACTTTGAAGCAGCAGCTTGGCCAGTAATCGCCCCCAATCACAACAAGCCGGACAAGTCGTGTCTGCAAAAAAAATCCCCTCGTCAACGTAGAGTGCACCCCTTAAAGTAGACATTGGAAAAACCCCTTGGGATAACCGATGTTACTTTAAGGGGTGAATTTTTTATGGCTATCAAAGGTCAAAAGTTCAAGCATTATCCTTTGTCGTTGAAAAT
>NZ_SDLF01000032.1:0-13706 GCF_013096935.1 Brevibacillus sp. MCWH
ATTTCGTGAATCATGTAAAACTCCCCATTCTTTATCATGATTCCTCTCTCCTCCAAGGAGAGAGTTTGCGATGAAAGTGGGGAATTTTCAACCGATTATATTGGGGATTTTAACGTTGATCTTCACACTTTCGATGAGCTGGGAAAGCGAAACTACACTTAAAGCCGTTATACCGGATACAACAGATTATGCGTTTGATACGTTGAAAAATTGGAAAGCCGGAGAAAACAATACCAAAGAGATTTTCATAAAAGTGACATAAGAAATCGGCCATTGTCCGCGGCCGCAGCCTTTTGGCAGCCTTTGCATGCGGAATCATAAAAAAATCGACCTCCGATGTGAATCGTGTACACATACGCAAGGTCGATCTCATATCACGTTTTTCGATTTTCGATATATGGCGGAGGGAGAGGGATTCGAACCCCCGTGGGCTTGCGCCCTAACGGTTTTCAAGACCGCCCCGTTATGACCACTTCGGTATCCCTCCGCGATACGGACAAGTTAAACTATATCATAATTGCCTCTCATTTTGCAACACTTTCCTGCAATTTTTCCAAAAAAAATGGACCCGGCGGCCAGCAGCGGGCAGCCGGGTCGTTCTGCAGCGCTGATGCATCGCTTGGACGAAGATGCAGCGCCATACCGTATGACCTGATCCTTACTTTCTCCTGTTTATCCCTAGCGTTTCACGACAACCAGCTTTAGCTCCGTCATCTCTTCAATCGCGTACTTGACGCCTTCGCGGCCCATGCCGCTCTCTTTGACGCCGCCGTAGGGCATGTGGTCGACGCGGAAAGTGGGAATGTCGTTGATCATCACGCCGCCCACATGCAGCGCGTCAGCCGCCTGCAGTGCAAGCGAAAGATTGTTGGTGTACAGGCCCGCCTGCAGGCCATACCGGGAGTCGTTCACCAGCGCAATCGCCTCGGCGACCGACTCGACAGGGTTGATCAGGACGATTGGTCCAAACACCTCCTGGCAGGAGATTTTGGCGTCAGCCGGGACACCGGTCAAGACGGTGGGCTGCAGTACGCGGCCGTCCGTTTCGCCGCCGCATTCGACGCGGGCGCCCCGCTGCCTGGCCTCCTCGATCCACTCCAGCACCCGTTCCGTTTCTTTCGGGCTGATCATTGCCGAGTAGTCGGCCTCTTCGGACAGCGGATCGCCGCCCCGCAGCCTGCGCGTCTCCGCAACGAAACGTTCCACGAACGTGTCGTACAGCTCCGCAGCGACATAAATCCGTTGGACGGAAATGCACACCTGACCGGAGTAGGCAAACGCGCCAAAAATGCAGCGCGGAATCACGTCGTCCAGATTGGCGTCGCGGTCCACGATCACGGCGGAGTTGGAGCCCAGTTCCAGCGTCACCCGCTTCAGTCCGGCGCGGTTGCGGATGTTGATGCCGACAGCCGGACTGCCCGTAAACGTGATCGCCTTGACGCGCGGATCGGTCACCAGCAGGTCGCCGACGGTGCCGCCGCTGCCGGTGACGATGTTGAGCGCGCCAGCCGGCAGCCCCGCCTGTTCGGCCAGCTCCGCCAGGAAAAAGGCGGAGAGCGGCGTTTGCGACGCCGGCTTCAGCACTACCGTATTGCCTGCCGCGATGGCCGGCCCCACCTTGTGCGCAACCAGGTTCATCGGGAAGTTGAACGGCGTGATGGCGCCGATGACGCCCAATGGTTCGCGCACCGTGTACGCCAGCCGCCCTTCCCCGCCAATGGCGGCGTCCAGCGGCAGCGTCTCGCCGTAAATCCGTTTGGCTTCTTCCGCAGCGAACTTGTAGGTCTGGATGGTGCGGATCACTTCGCCCCGCGCCGTTTTGATCGGCTTGCCCGCCTCCTGCGCGATGATTTTCGCCGCTTCTTCCAGCCGTTCGTTCAGCAATCCGGAGATTTTCTCCAAAATGGCGGCCCGTTGGTACGCCGGCATGCTGCGCATGACCGGTGCCGCTTCCTGCGCGGCGCTAATCGCCCGTTCCACCGTATTTCTGTCGGCCTGGGCGATTTCCGCGATCACCTCGCCGCTGTACGGGGCGTACAGCGGAGCATAGGTACCCGTCTCCACCCACTGTCCGCCGATATAGCACGCTTTTTTCATCGTCCTCTTCCTCCCTCCATTCGCGATGAGGTGTGCAACTGCTCCAACTCTTTCTCCACCGCGTTTCAGCCTTCCTCCAACGGGTCGGCGGCCATGCAGTGACAGGTTGCACATTACTTCAGTACAGCCCAGAGGTGCGCCCAACCAGCACGCTCCATCAGGCGGGAAGCGGACTCATGTGAACCGCTCCTTTATCGCTGCATCGCTGCCTGCCTCAGACCAGCTAGTTCGCCGCGTCATCCGTTCCGCACCACTCCAGCAGTGTCAGGGCAAAGATTTCGGCACATTGGAAAACGGCGTCCAGTTCGATGTACTCGTCGGGGTAGTGAGCCACCTGGGTGACGCCCGGCCCCACCACGATGGCAGGCGTGTCGGCCAGTGTCGTCAAGAGGCCCCCATCCGTGCCCCACGGCGAGGCTTCCACTACGGCGCGCCGGCCCGTCACGGCTACAAACTGCCGCTGCAGGATGTCCATCAGCGGGTGATCCTCCGCCACCGCCCCCGGCACCCAGCGCGCCCCGAACCACTCCAGTTCCACCGGATGTTCAGCAAACCAGGGGTCCTCGTCGGCCAAGCGGTGCAGAGCGGCCTCCATGTCCGCCCGGGCGTCTTCCATCCGCTCGCCCGGCGCCACCCCCATCCGTCCCTCCAGCTTGACCAGATCGGCCACGGAGGACGGCCATTTGCCGCCTTCGATCACGCCAATATTGATCGGGATGGGAATGGGCAGCTTGGCGTACAGCGGATCGTTTATCCGGTCGTTTCGCTCTTTTTCCAGGCGGGCAATCGCATCGACTACGCGCATGCTTTTCTCGATCGCGCTCACCCCTTCGTAGCGGGTGCCGCCGTGGGCAGAGCGTCCCTTTACCGTCAGGCGGAACCACATCGAGCCCTGCTGCTTGGGGAAAATCTTCATGTTGGTCGGCTCAGGGATGAGGGCGGCGTCCGCCTTGTAGCCGCGCAGGATGGTTGCCAGCGTGCCTGCGCCGCCGCTCTCCTCTTCCACTACGCTTTGAAAGATGACATCCCCCTTGAGCCGCACCCCCAGCGCCTGCAGCACCTGGATCGCCAAGAGCGAGGCCAGGTTTCCCCCTTTCATGTCGGTTGCGCCGCGGCCGTACAGCTTGCCGTCCACCACTTCGCCGCTGAACGGGTCGTGCGACCACTGGGCGGGGTCGCCGGCAGGCACCACGTCCACGTGCCCGTTGAGAATGATTGAGCGGCCGCCGCCCGTTCCTTTCCATACGCCCACCACGTTGGGGCTGTCCGCGAACACAGTCCGCGGCGAGACGAAATACGGGTGTTTTAACAATTCGTCTCCTTCCATCACCCACAGATCGACTTCCAGCCCCATCGCGTGCAGCGTCTTGGCGATGCTCTCCTGGATGGAGCGCTCATTGCCCTGCACGCTTGCCTCCCGCACCCATGCCTGCAGGAGTTTCGTGGCCGCCTCCTTTTCCTTGGCGATTTGTTCGCGGATCAGCGTCTGCCAGTTTGCCATCGTTACCCTCCTTTTGCCTGCGTGGCAAATGGTATCTGCCTCGCGTCCGTTTTCGTTTTCCATGCGAGAGCCGGCGGGCAGCTTTGTCCGTATCGTCCGTTTTGTATCGCCCGCCGCCTCAGCGAAATACGCCGACGTCGCCGTCCAGCTTCAGCTCCGCCTCCGTCGCGCCGATCACGTCCGCGACGCTGTATGGTTCCATCACTTCGCGCAGATACAGCCCGTCTTCCCGAACTTCCATCACCGCCATGTCAGTGATGATCAGGTTGGCGGCTGCCTTGGCCGTCAGGGGCAGGGAGCATTCCCGCACGATTTTGGAACGGCCGTTCTTGTCCAGATGGGTGGTCAGCACCATCACCCGTTTGGCCTTCTGCGCCAGCTCCATCGCCCCACCCATGCCCGGAACGCGCTTGCCCGGCACGATCCAGTTGGCGATGTCGCCCCGCTGGCTTACCTCAAGCACGCCGAGAATGGTCATGTCCAACAGCCCCCGTCTGATGATGGCAAAGGCGGTGGCGCTGTCAAAGAACGACGCACCTTTCACCAGCGTGACGGGAAACCCTCCGGCGTTGCAGAGCATCGGGTTTTCCTCCCCCTTGGCCGGACTGGGGCCGGTACCGAGGATGCCGTTTTCCGCGTGAAACATCACCCGTTTCTCCGGCGGAATGAAGTCGGCCACCAGCGTCGGAATGCCGATGCCCAGATTGATGATCATGCCGTCCTCGATCTCCTGCGCCGCCCGGCGGGCAATCCGTTCCCGATAGGTTTCCGTCCGGTTTACTTCTCCCAAGCCCATTGCCAGTTCACCCCCTCACTCTGCACGATGCCGTGGACGAACACTCCTGGTGTGACAATCTCTTCAGGGTCCAGTTCGCCGATCTCCACGATCTCCTCCGCCTCCACGATGGTGATGTCGCCCGCCATCGCCACCAGCGGGTTGAAGTTGCGGGCGCTCGTGTCGTACACCAGATTGCCGAAGCGGTCCGCCTTTTTGGCGTAGACGATGGCCACCTCCGCTGTCAGCGGCGTCTCCAGCAGGTATTCCTTGCCGTCGACGATCACTTTTTCCTTGCCTTTTTCAGCGATGGTGCCGATCCCAATGTCGGACAGGATGCCGCCCAGCCCCACTCCGCCCGCACGGATGCGCTCGGCGAGGATGCCTTGGGGGCAAAACTCCACCTCAAGCTCCCCGGCTGTCATCTGGGCCCCGGCGTTGGGGTTGGAACCGATGTGGGAGGCGATTACCTTTTTCACCCGCCGCTCGGTGACCAGCTTGCCGACGCCGATGTGCGGAAAGGCGGTGTCGTTGCTGATCAGCGTGATGTCCCGCACGCCCTTGTCGAGGATGCCCTGGATCAGCGTGGGCGGGTTGCCCACTCCGCCGAAACCGCCGGCAAGCAGGGTCATCCCGTCGTGAAAATACGTCAAGGCATCTTCCAGTGAAATCACTTTGTCAAACCGGTTGGCCATGTTTCTCCTCCCCCCTGCCCGTCAGACCAGCAGCGCTTCCTGTCGCAGTTCCTGCTCTACGCTTGCGATCGATTCTTTCAGCAGGGCGATCAATTCGTCGATTTCTTCGGTCGTGATCGTCAGTGGCGGCGCGATAATGACTGCGTCCCCGGCCACGCCATCCAATCCGCCCGTCGCCGGGTAGATGAGCAGCCCTTTTTCAAACGCCCGCTTAATAATGCGGGCGGTTACGCCCTGGGCCAGCGGGAACGGTTCCCTTGTCTTTTTGTCCTTGACAAACTCCAGGCCGCACAGCATCCCCAGTCCGCGCGCTTCGCCGATCAGCGGCAGTTCGTCGGCCAGTTCGCGCAAGCGGCTCAACAGGTAGGCCCCTCGCTCGGCCGCCTTTTCCACCAGCTGATGTTTTTCCACGTAGCGCAGCACCGCGAGCGAAACTGCCGCCGACTGCGGATTGGCGCTGTACGTGTGGCCGGCCATGATCAATCCCGAGCCGCGCGCAATCGTCTCGATGATGTCGTCTGTGGCCATCGCCGCCGCCATCGGCGTGTAACCGGCGCTCATACCCTTGCCCAAGGCCATCAGGTCGGGCTGCACGCCCCAGTGATCAATCCCGAACGGCTTGCCCGTGCGGCCCACACCGGTCATGACTTCGTCGGCGATGAACAGCACCTGGTACTTGTCGCAAATCTCGCGGATGCGCTGGAAATATCCGTCCGGCGGCACAACCGCACCGCCCGAAGCGCCGATCACCGGTTCGGCGATAAATGCGGCCACATGCTCCGGACCGATGCGCAAAATCGCCGTCTCCAGTTCGTTGGCGCAGGCCAGCGCGTACGCTTCCAGCGACATCCCCTCCGGCCGGCGATACGGATAGGGCGGTGAAATTTTCGGGCCGTCAGCCAACAGCGGGACAAAACGCTTGCGCCGCAGCACGTGGCCGGACATGGAGAGCGCCCCCATCGTAATGCCGTGATAGCTCATCCAACGGGAAATGATCCGGTTTTTGGTCGCATATCCCTTTTCCTGCCAGTACTGAATGGCGATCTTCTGCGCCGTCTCCGTCGCCTCTGAGCCGCTGCTGACAAAAAAGCTCCAGTTGAGCGACCCCGGGGCCCACTCCGCAAGTTTGGCCCCCAATTCCTCCACTGCATCACTGCTGAAGTGGGAGCGGTAGGCAAACGAGACGCTGCGGGCCTGCGCGTACATCGCCTCGGCGATTTCCTCCACGCCGTGACCAATGCTGGCTGTCACCGCGCCGGAGCAGCCGTCGATGTACCGCTTCCCTTCCTTGTCGTACAGGTAGATCCCCTTGCCGTGGGACACGAACGGATACGATTTGCCCAATTCGGGCTTGATCACATAGCTTCTCTGCATGATAGCCACCTCACCTTTTCTCTCTTTTCATCCTAACGGAAGAGAGCGTCCGCTCCATTCGACGAGCTGGCAAAAAAGCGTGGAAACTAGACAAAATCTTTTGTACATTTTGTATAAGAGATCGGGTGTTGGAAACAGGGAGGATTGAAGATGACCATTACGATACGCGAAGCGCTGCAATTGCCCGACATGGTTCAAACGCGGCTGGTCGGAGGGGCCGCCGGGCTGGACAACCCGATCCGCTGGGTCACGATCGTGGAAGTGCTGGAGGATGTCACCCGGTTGCAGGAAGGCGAGTTTCTGATTACGACCGGATTTGGATTGTCCGAGGACGAGCAGCGCCGGTCGTCGCTGATTCCCTCGCTGGCTGAACGAAAGTTGAGCGGTGTCGCCCTGCACACGGGCTTTTACCTGCGCGAGATTCCCGCCGACCTCGTCCACATGGCGGACCGCTTCGGGCTTCCGTTGATCGAAATCCCGGTGGAAATGAACTTTTCCACGATCACCAAGGCGATCCTGCAGCCGATCATCAACCGGCAGTTTGAGACGCTGGCCTACTCGCAGGCGATTCACAACCGGATGATCGAGGCAGCGTTGTCCAAAGGCGGGCTGCCCGCCATTGCGGCGGAGCTGGCCCAGTTGACTGGCGGCGCAGTCAAGCTGGTGGATGCGCTCGGGTTTGAAGTGGTCCAACACGGAGGTACAAGCGGTGAGGCGATCGCAGGCGGAAAGACCAGCGAGCACGCGGTGCCCATTCGCGCCAGCCGGGAACATTTCGGCACGCTCACCCTGACTAAAGCAGAAGGGCAGTGGAAAGAGCTGGACGATGTTGCCCTGCAGCACGCAGCCACTCTCTGCGCGCTGGAATACGTCAAGGAACGGGCGGTGGCGGCCACAGAATGGCGTCTGAAAGGAGATTTCGTGGACGAATTGCTGAGCGGTCGTCCCCTCCGTGCGGACGAACTGGATCACCGCAGCCGCATGCTGGGCTACCCGCTCACCGGCAGTCACATGGTGGCCGCGGTCAAAGTGGGCACGGGCGATGGCGCCGCTTTGTCCGACCTGCATCAGGCGTGCATTACGCTGATGAGACGACTGTGCGATCGGCACCACCGCTCCTACCTGCTGCGCGAACGCCCCCACTGTCTGTTGTTCATCCTGCCGCATGACCAAACCAGCCTTGTGCTGCTGGAGCAATTTGCTGCCCGCTGGGAACGGCTGCACCCCGCGTCTCCCCTGCAGGTGGCGCTCAGCAATCCGCGCGGCCAGTTGACCGCGCTGGCGGAAGCAGCCGAGGAGGCCCTGTTCGCGCTGCAGGCGTATCCGCTCCTGGCTCGTTCGCCCGCTCTGCTCCGCTTCGGGGAGATGCGCGGGTACCAGTTTTTGTTTCCGTACCATCGCAGCCCGGAGATGCTGGAGGCCCTCTGGCAGCCGCTGCTCGACCCGCTGATCCGCTACGACGCCAGGCACAACCAGCAGCTCCTGGAGACGCTCAGCGCCTATCTGGATCACAACGGCAACGGCCTGAAGACATCCCAAGCGTTATATATTCACCGGCACACGCTGAAATACCGCTTGACCCAAATCGAAGACAAAACCGGGGTCAACCTGGAGGATGCTCATCAGCGCTGGCAGCTTCGGCTGGCCCTCATGGCCCGGCGCCTGCAGCAGCAGTTGTACCCCGCCGAGGCGTAGGCCTACTCGAAAGTGGGACGCAACGGCTTCACCCAGATGTTCATGTCTTCGTATCCGGAAAAAATGGTGCAGTTGTTGATCAGCCGTCCGCGGTACTTATAGCCGTGTTTGGCTGCCGTCACATTCATGCCGGGAGATTGGGCCCGTGTCAGCGTGTACAGGTAGTAAATGCCCATCTCCTCCATTTTTTCTTCCAGAGCGGCAAACAACGGCTGCAGCAGCCCCTTTCCGACGTGGTCCGGGTGGGTGGCACAGTCCGTCAGTTCGGCGGAGCCAAAACGTTCTGTCACCTCCGCAGAGGCGGCACAGGCAATCCGGCCGTCATACTCGGCGACGACGTAGTAGGTGCTCTCGCTCATGGTCTTTCGCACGTAGTCCGGGTCGTCCATCGGCGTCGGATAGGTGGCAAACACCAGCCTGTACAATCGGGCCAGTTCATCCGCGTCCGCCGGCGTGGCCACCCGCAGGATGTACCCTGGCGGAAGCGGCTTGACCTCTCCTTGGCCCGCTTTTGCCAGGCTGAGCTGCAAGATGTCCTCCGCGACTTGAGGCGCGGCAGATACTGCCCGTTCTTCCGTCAGAAAGCAGGAAAGCATCTGCGCATTTTCGCCTCGAAAAAATCCGTCAATCGTCCCTTCCTGCCTGTAGCCGAGGGAAAGCCACAGCGGCACGTCCTTTTTTTTGCCGTACACGATCAGCTTGGTCGCGTCCGTCTCTTCGGCCAGCCGCCTCATGATGGCGTCCATCTCGCAGATACGACCGCTGTCGTACAGATGCAGCTTCACCCGCCGATTTCGTTGATCCACCACTAAATCTCCTGCTGCCTGCATCGCGGCTACATCGCTCATGCGCGTTCCCCTTTCTCCAGTTTTCTCTCATTGTAACACGTTGGCGCCCAAGGTCATTCTCCACAGTGTACAAAATGTCGGCTGCCTCCTCTTTGCCCCATTTCATTTTACGGCGAGCGCCAATTGCTTCTTATGGCCATAGAATAACAAGAAGGTTTACTGCCGGGAAGGAGGTTCTGCTGTGAGTTTCCGCCTTACCAACGATTTTGCCCTGGTGCTGGTGCTCTTTGTACTGCTCGTGATCGTGCTGTGCGCTTGTGCGTAAGGGGCGTCAAAAGCCCCTCCTGCCTGGTCGTAGTGAGGGGCTTTATACATATACATGTAAGGGAGAAGCGGCAAAGCGGATGACCTGCGGAAGGAGGAAGCCACGTGACCCCTCTCGTATACGCACATCGCGGCGCTTCCGGCATCTATCCGGAAAATACGATGGAAGCCTTTTACGGCGCGCTCAAGCGGCGTGCGGACGGCCTGGAACTGGATGTGCAGTTGAGCCTCGATGGAAAAGTGGTGGTGATTCACGATCATCTGCTGGAGCGCACCACCAACGGCACGGGCGCCGTTCAACAGCACACCTGGCGACAGCTTAGGCGGCTGCGGGCCGACAAGGGGGCCCGACAGTCCACGAGCCAGACGCGCATACCGTCGCTGAAGGAAGTCCTGGACGCGTTCGCCCCTACGTCGCTGCGTTTTATCATCGAACTGAAAAACTTTCTCGTCCCCCAGCCTCATCTGGAGGAACGGGTGATCGACTTGATCAAGCGCTATCAGCTGACGGAGCGAACCGTCGTCTCCTCGTTTAACTTTGACAGCCTGCTGCGCATCAAAGAGCTGGAGCCCGCGCAAGCTACCGGCCTGCTGTACGTCGGACCGCTTCAGCATCCCTGGGAAGTGGGCGCCCGCTACGGAACAAATCAGCTCCACGTGCCGGAAGACCAGCTGACCCCCTCCCTGGTGGAAGAAGCGAAAGCACGCGGCTTTCAAGTGGTCGGTTGGACCATTGACAAATCTGCCCGCATCCGGCAGGCTGCCGAAATGGGGGTAGACGGCATTATCACCAACTACCCGGGGAAGGCGCGAAAAGTGCTGCAGCGGCCGTGAACCCGTCAACAATGAAAAGGGAGCCCGTGTACAGGCTCCCTTTTTCTCAATCGGCCATGGATGGCCTCAGGTCGTCTTCGGTTCGTAATACTTGCCTTGCCAAGTGTTGCGCCGTTCCAGTTCGGCGTCGATGCCGTTCAGCACTTCCCATTTCTTGCGGCTCCACATCGGACCGATCAGCAAGTCGGGAGGCCCGTCCCCCGTCACGCGGTGGACAATCATCTCTGGCGGCAGAATTTCCAGGGTGTCCACCACCAATTTGGTGTACTCTTCCTGGGTCAGAAACTCCAGCAGCCCTGCCTCGTACTGCTTGACCATCGGCGTTTTGCGCAGCAGATGAAGCAGATGGATCTTGATGCCCTGCACGTCGAGATGGGCCACGGCCTTGGCCGTCTCCATCATGTCTTCATGGGTTTCACCCGGCAATCCGTAAATGATGTGGGAACATACGCGGATGTTGTGTTTGCGCAGTTTTTCCACGCCGTCCAGGTAGCACTGGTAATCGTGGGCGCGATTGATCAGTTTGGCGGTACGCTCGTGGATGGTTTGCAGCCCCAGCTCCACCCAGAGATACGTCCGTTCGTTCAGTTCGGCCAGATACTCCACCACGTCATCCGGCAAGCAGTCGGGCCGCGTGGCGATCGACAGGCCGACCACGCCCTCCTGTTTCAAAACCACCTCGTACATCTCGCGCAGTTCCTCCACGGGCGCGTACGTGTTGGTGTACGCCTGGAAAAACCCGATGTACTTGGCGGACGGCCACTTCGTGTGCATGCGGGTTTTTACGTCGTGGAACTGGCGCTCCAGATCCATCCGCCGGTCCCCGGCAAAATCACCCGAGCCGCGGGCGCTGCAAAACGTGCATCCCCCGGTGGCTACCGTGCCGTCCCGGTTCGGGCAGGTAAACCCGCCGTCCAGCGGCACCTTGAACACCTTCTCGTGAAACGTCTGGCGCAAGTGATAGTTCCATGTATGATAACGCTTGTTTCCCCACAGGCGCGGGGTATCCGCGTGTACAGATGCTTGTTTCATGGCTGTGCTCCTTTCCGTCGGGATGCCGGCCAAACGGATTTACAGACACCGCCTGGCGATTCATCCATCGATTTATTATAACAGAAGTCACGACGGACGTGCGAACCGAAAGACAGGAAAAACCACAGGGAATGGCCCTGTGGTTTTTTCCGTCTCTATGGTCACTGTTGTATTTCTTCGATGCGAATGGCCCGTGTGTGCGACGTGTGACTCCACACCTGGTTGTTCTTGGTGAAGAACGCGTAGAACAGAATCGGGAGCCAGGTGAGGAAGAAGAATGGGAGCAGCAGCAGCCCGAAGTAACCTTTTAGCGGCACCTTGTCCAGGTACAGGGCCAATAGCGGCAGCAGGTAGAAAACTGCTGTCGATCCGTAGATCATCCAGTCCGGCAGGAAGCTGACAATCGGCATGAACGCCTCAATCTCAAAAAAGCGTCCCAAAAACAACAGCGACATCATTGTGACAATCAGCACATACATCGGCTGAAACAGGTAAAACGCCGCGTCCAGCATGCCAAGACGGCGCTGCTTCAGGCCGTTTTTCAGGACGGTGCCGATGTAACGCCCTGCCACGTCATAATGTCCCTGCATCCAGCGAAGCCGCTGCCGCATGGAAGCCTTCAGATCAATCGGTTTTTCATCCCACACCTTCGTGTCGTGCGCCCACGTCGGGTAAATGCCTCGTTCGATACAGCGGGTGGCAAACTCCAGGTCTTCCGTCAAGCTGGTGGCACCCCAGCCCATCTCCTTGAGCAGATTGCTCTCGATACACAGACCGGTTCCGCCTAGTGTGTTGGGCAGCCCCAGGTTGTGACGGGCCAGCTGCCACATCCGGTTGGTAAACCAGTACGTGACTGCGTACGAAAGCGTAATCCACGAGTCAAACGGGTTTTTGGAATCCAGGTAGGCCTGGATGACGCGCGCTCCTTTGCAGAGGCGATCGTTCATCACGCGCAGGAAGTTTTTCTCTACCAGGTTGTCTGCGTCAAACATCACGACAGCGTCATACTGTTTGGGCATCGCCCAGAGGTTCTCCAGCATCCACTCGATGCCGTAGCCCTTCCCGCGTTTGGACGAATCAAATCGCTCGCACGCGTACGCGCCGTGCGCTCTGACGATCTCCGCCGTATTGTCGGTACAGTTGTCGCAGATCACGAAGATATCGTACATGTCGCGGGGGTAATCCAGCTGCTTCAGGTTTTCGATGAGCGGTGCAATGACCGCGCTTTCGTTGTGTGCCGCCACCAGTACTGCAAATGTCTTTTGCGGTTCATGGGTGACCTGCTCGTTTTTGCGGAACAGGCCGGCACATGATACCAACGTTTGGTAGGCACTAATCACCCCTACTGTAGAAGTGAATCCGATGAATAATCCCTCAATGATCTCTCTCAATGCACTCATTGGTTCTTCTCCTCGACCTAAGTCAAATGCTGCGCAGTTATGACTTAGGTAGTGTTTTTCCAAAATTTCTCTCTTGTTTTTCTCTCAATTGGGAGTGTACCTCAAAACCGGTTATATAGCAATCACCCAAAAGTGGGAAAAACGGCGACACTTCTATCACCATTCCCAGCTTTATTCGGTTCTATTCCGGTACATGACAATATGCAGAAAAAAAAGCCTTTGTCAAAAAAGGCTTCGTGGATGTGTATGAGCTTTGGTGACCCGTAGGGGATTCGAACCCCTGAATGACAGCGTGAAAGGCTGCTGTGTTAAACCACTTCACCAACGGGCCATGATGGTGCGGTCGGCGAGACTCGAACTCGCACGGGTCGCCCCGCCACCCCCTCAAGATGGTGTGTCTGCCAATTCCACCACGACCGCATATATAACATGGCGTCCCAGGAGAGATTCGAACTCCCGACCGACGGCTTAGAAGGCCGCTGCTCTATCCAGCTGAGCTACTGGGACGTATAAGTGGAGGGAGTACCCGGATTCGAACCGGGGGTGAAGGTTTTGCAGACCCGTGCCTTACCACTTGGCTATACTCCCTCGATATACATGGGGCGATCGATGGGATTCGAACCCACGAATGCCGGAGCCACAATCCGGTGCGTTAACCACTTCGCCACGACCGCCGTGTTGTCAAAATATAGGAAAAATGGCAGGGGCAGTAGGAATCGAACCCACACCAAAGGTTTTGGAGACCTTCGTTCTACCGTTAAACTATGCCCCTATGGTAGCGGTGGAGGGGCTTGAACCCCCGACCTTTCGGGTATGAACCGAACGCTCTAGCCAGCTGAGCTACACCGCCATGCAGTATGAATGCTGTAAGGAATATGGCGGAGAGTGAGGGATTCGAACCCTCGCTACGCTAATCGCGTACTAACGGTTTAGCAAACCGTCCCCTTCGGCCTCTTGGGTAACTCTCCGCGATATATACCTTCAAAACTGGATATGCATGGTGCAAAGGATCATTGGAGTGGATAAGTCCTCGACCGATTAGTATTCGTCAGCTCCACGCGTTGCCGCGCTTCCACACCGAACCTATCAACCTCATCGTCTTTGAGGGGTCTTACCAGCTTGACGCTGTGGGAAGTCTCATCTTGGAGGGGGCTTCACGCTTAGATGCTTTCAGCGCTTATCCCGTCCGCA
>NZ_SDLF01000033.1:0-13356 GCF_013096935.1 Brevibacillus sp. MCWH
CATTTTCAACGACAAAGGATAATGCTTGAACTTTTGACCTTTGATAGCCATAAAAAATTCACCCCTTAAAGTAACATCGGTTATCCCAAGGGGTTTTTCCAATGTCTACTTTAAGGGGTGCACTCTATTCCTGCCGGGAGCGTTTGTATGCGCAGCTTGCAGCAATTACAGCAGTCCAAGACGTTTGAAAATCGTATCCACGTGCTTCAGGTGATAGCGGTAGTCGAAGCAGTCGTCCAGCTCTTCCTTGGTCAGCGTGGCGGTCACGGTCGGGTCCTCTTCCAGAATGGAGCGGAACGAACGCTGTTCCTCCCACGCCTGCATGGCGCGCGGCTGCACGGTGTCGTACGCCTGCTCGCGGCTCATGCCCTTTTCGATCAGCTTCAGCATCACCTGCTGCGAGTAGATCAGGCCAAATGTGCGGTCCATGTTGCGCTTCATGTTTTCCGGGAAGACGGTCAGGTTTTTCACGATGTTCATGAAGCGGCGCAGCATGTAGTTCAACAGCTGCGTCGCATCCGGCAAAATGACGCGCTCCACCGAGGAGTGGGAGATGTCGCGTTCATGCCAGAGCGGAACGTTTTCGTAGGCGGAGAGCATGTGGCCGCGCACGACGCGGGCGAGGCCGGAGATGTTCTCGCAGCCGATGGGGTTGCGCTTGTGCGGCATCGCCGACGAACCCTTTTGTCCCTTGGCGAACGGCTCTTCCACTTCGCGCATTTCGCTCTTTTGCAGGCCGCGGATTTCCGTCGCGAACTTTTCGAGCGACGTGGCGATCAACGCCAGCGTCGCCATGTACTCGGCGTGACGGTCGCGCTGCAGGGTCTGCGTGGAGATGGGGGCCGGTTTCAGTCCCAGCTTTTCGCAGACGTACTGCTCCACAAACGGGTCGATGTTGGCGTACGTGCCCACCGCTCCGGAAATTTTGCCGTACGCCACTTCTTCCTTCGCCGCGCGGAAACGAGCCAGGTTGCGCTTCATTTCTTCGTGCCAGAGCGCCAGCTTCAGGCCAAAGGTGGTCGGCTCCGCATGCACGCCGTGGGTGCGTCCCATGCATACGGTGTCCTTGTGCTCGCGCGCCTTGTCGGCGAGGATGGCGATAAAGTCCTCCAGGTCCTTTTCCAAAATCTTGTTGGCCTGAAGCAGCAGGTAGGAGAGCGCCGTGTCCACCACGTCGGTGGAGGTGAGGCCGTAGTGCACCCACTTCTTTTCTTCGCCCAGCGTTTCCGAGACGGCGCGGGTGAAGGCAACGACGTCGTGGCGCGTCTCCTCTTCGATTTCGTAAATCCGCTTGATGTCAAAGCCGGCATTTTCACGCAGCTTTTTCACGTCTTCCTCCGGGATGACGCCCAGCTTGGCCCACGCCTCGCAGGCGAGGAGTTCCACTTCCAGCCACGCCTTGAACTTGTTTTCTTCGGTCCAGATGGCGCGCATCTCCGGTCGCGTATAACGATCAATCATGGTTTACCTCCGCTTGGTTCGTCCAGATTTCCAGTCGATCAATCTGCGCCAGCGCCTCCTCGACGCTGGGCGCCAGCACGTTTATATGCCCCATTTTTCGCTTGGGCTTGCTTTCGTGTTTGCCGTACAGGTGCAGCTTGGCCGTCCGCGGCAGCTGGTCGATGCGGTCCAGCACCGGCTGCAAGTGCTCCCCGAGGATGTTGACCATGACCACGGGGGAGAGCAGTTCCGTCGAGCCCAACGGCAGGTCGCACACGGCCCGCACGTGCTGCTCAAACTGCGAAGTGACGCAGGCATCCATCGTGTAGTGGCCGGAGTTGTGCGGACGGGGGGCCAGCTCATTTACATAGAGTTCCCCGTTTGCGGTGAGAAACATCTCGACCGCGATCAGGCCGACAACGTCCAGCCGTTCGGCGATGGTCCGGGCGATCGCTTCCGCCCGCTGCCGGATGTCGTCCGGCACCCGCGCCGGCACGATGGACAGGTGCAGAATGTTCTCCCGGTGTACATTTTCCGCCGCAGGAAAAACGGCCAGCTCGCCGGACGGATTGCGCGCCGCGATCACGGACAACTCCAGTTGAAACGGCACAAACTGTTCCACGATCAGTTCCGTGCCCGCTTTGAACAACGTATCATACGCTTCGGCCAGCTCCGCTTCGCTTCTCAGGACCCACTGTCCCTTGCCGTCGTAGCCGCCGGTAGCTGTTTTCATCACCGCCGGCAGACCCAGATCGGCAATCGCCGCCCGCAGGCTGTCCAGCGAGTCAATCACGCGAAACGGCGCCACCGGAATCCCCAGCTCCGCGATCGCCGTCTTTTCGCGGATGCGGTTCTGGGTGATGCGCAAGAGACGGCTGCCCTGCGGGACATAGGCCTGGCTTTCCAGCACTTCCGCCACGCGCGCGTCCACGTTTTCAAATTCGTAACTGATCACATCGCTGATCTTCGCCAACTGCATGGCCGCATCCACGTCGTCGTAGCGGGCGACGATCTGCCGGTCGGCCGCCTGGCCGCAGGGCGCGTCCTCAGTCGGGTCCATTGTGACGAAACGGTATCCCATGGCCCGGCCGGCCAACGCGATCATGCGCCCCAACTGGCCGCCGCCGAGAATCCCGATGGTTGCGCCTGGTTTGATCGGAGTTCTGTTCGTCATGCCAATTCACTTGCCTCCAACACATTCTTGCGGATCGCGTCCCGTCTGGCGACAAACCGCTCCTGGATCTCCGGATACTTGATGCCGAGGATCTGGGCCGCCAGCAATCCGGCGTTGACCGCGCCTGCCTTGCCGATCGCCACGGTGGCCACCGGCACGCCGCCCGGCATTTGTACGATCGAGAGCAGCGAGTCCAAACCGTTCAGGCTGGATGATTTGACCGGTACGCCGATCACCGGCAGTTCCGTCTTGGCCGCCACCATCCCGGGCAGATGGGCAGCGCCGCCCGCTCCCGCGATAATCACCTCAAGGCCGCGGCTTTTGGCGCTCTCGGCGTATTCAAACATCAGGTCGGGCGTGCGGTGCGCCGACACCACTCTCTTTTCGTACGGGATTGCGAGCTCGTCCAAAATCGCGCAGGCGTCCTTCATTGTCTCCCAGTCCGACGTGCTGCCCATGATGACACCCACCAACGGTTTGACCATGACACACTTCGCTCCTCTCTGTCAATGTCAGAAGAAAACCCAAACGACATCGGCCGCGCATTGGCCGCTCATCGCCTGGGCTGGCTAGTATGGATCTCACGCTTATCAACATCTTCAGTGTAACAGGGGGAGCGATCGCCTGTCAACCTTGATTCCGAACGTTAATAATTTCATGATATCAAAACATTCGTTTTTAATCATTCAATCGATCAATATCGGATATCCGTTGCGCAATCTCACGCAAAAAAAGACTGCTGCGCCGAGGCGCCGACAGTCTTTGTGATGCTGTTTCTATTCCCGCAGCCAGATGAAGTACGCCAAAAATACGAAGAAGAGCACGTACATCACCGGATGCACTTCGCGGCCTTTGCCTTTCAGCAGTTTGGTGATCGGGTAGACGATAAATCCGGCGGCGATCCCGGACGCGATGCTGTAGGTCAGCGGCATCATCAGAATCGTCAGGAAAGCAGGGAACGCTTCCTCCATCTCACTCCAGGCGATGTTCGCCATGTGCGACGCCATCAGCACGCCGACGATGATCAGTGCCGGAGCCGTTACCGCAGGCGTGACAACCGCGAGTACCGGCGAGAAGAACAGCGCCAGCAGGAACAGCGCACCCGTGACCACGGAGGCAAATCCGGTCCGTCCGCCGGCGGCTACACCCGCAGCCGACTCGATGTAGCTGGTCGTCGTGGACGTGCCAAGCACCGCACCGGCCATCCCGGCGATTGCATCGGAAGCGAGGGCGCTGCCCGCACGCGGCAGTTTGCCGTCTTTCAACAGACCTGCCTGGCTGGCCACACCCAGCAGCGTACCGGTCGCGTCAAAGAAGTCCACAAACAGGAACGTGAATACCACGATCAGCATCTTCATGCTGAACAGCGCGGAGAAATCGCCGAGGTACTGGAACGCAGCGCCGAACGTAGGTGCCAGGCTCGGCGGCATGGAGACGATCTTCTCCGGCAGGTTGACCAGCCCAAAGAACATCCCGACAATGGCGGTCACCAGCATGCCGATGAAAATGGCCGCGTTCACCTTGCGGGACATCAGCACCGCAGTGAGAATCAGGCCAAATACGGCCAATAGCGCGTTTTTCACAGCCAAAATCTCTTCCGGTTTCATGCCTTCCTGTATCGTCAGATGGCCGAGCGAGACGAATGTTGCCGGGTTGTCGACGATGATACCGGCATTTTTCAGTCCGATGAAGGCAATAAACAAACCGATCCCGGCCGATACCGCGTTTTTCAGCCCCTGCGGAATGGAGTTGACGATCGCTTCGCGGATGCCGGTCAGCGACAGCAGCAGGAAAATCGAGCAGGAGAGAAATACGCCGGCCAGCGCTTGCTGCCAGGGAATGCCCATCGTCAGCACGACGGTGTAGGTGAAAAAGGCGTTCAGCCCCATGCCCGGCGCCTGCGCAATCGGCAGACGGCCGACAAAAGCCATCACCAGCGTCCCGATGGCGGCTGCCAGCGCAGTCGCGGTAAAGACGGCTCCGAATTCCGGATAGTTCGCTTTCAGCTCCGGCGGCAGGTCCGCCCCGCTGAGCATGTACGGATTGACAGCCAGGATGTAGGCCATGGCCAAAAACGTGGTTATGCCGGCGATTGTCTCGCGGCGGTAGTTGGTGCCCAGCTTGTCAAATTCAAAATACTTCCGCACCGAATAGACCCCCCAAGTATTGTTTGCGGCAAATGAAAAAGGTCGAGGCGCAAACAACGCCTCGACTCCGAACAAAACACACCGGGCAAAACAGAATGATAAGATCTGCAGACGCATCCCGTTGACGTTTCGTTCGTAGCCAGGCCGTTTACGGCGACCTCGTAGAAACTCCCGAGCCATATTCCCGGGATTATACGAACCTTCTTCCTTACCTGTTCACAACGAGAAGTGTATCAGGAAGAATATTTAATGTCAACGGAAAATACGAACGTTAATTTTTCCTTATCGATTAATATCCGGTTATTCCCACTCAATGGTTGCCGGCGGCTTGGAGGTGATGTCGTACACGACGCGGTTGACGTTCTCTACCTCGTTTACGATGCGGGTGGAGATTTTCTCCAGCACATCCCAAGGAATGCGCGCCCAGTCAGCCGTCATGCCGTCGATCGAGGTGACCGCGCGGATGCCCACCGTGTAGGAGTAAGTGCGAACGTCGCCCATGACGCCCACGCTCTTCATGTCGGGCAGCGCTGTAAAGTACTGCCAGATTTCCCGTTCCAGGCCCGCTTTGGCAATCTCTTCTCGCAGGATGGCGTCCGATTCCCGAACGATCTCCAGCTTTTCTTCCGTTACTTCGCCCAGGACGCGAATCCCCAGACCCGGTCCCGGGAACGGTTGGCGCCATACGATTTCGTCCGGCAGGCCCAGTTCGGTCCCCAGCTTGCGCACTTCGTCCTTGAACAGGGTTTTCAGCGGTTCGATGAGCTTGAACTTCATGTCTTCCGGCAGACCGCCCACATTGTGGTGGGACTTGATCGTGTGGGCCGTTGCCGTTCCGCTTTCCACGATGTCGGTATACAGCGTTCCCTGCGCCAAGAACTCCATGTCGGTCAGCTTGGACGCTTCTTCGTCAAAGACGTAAATGAATTCGTTGCCGATGATCTTCCGCTTCTGCTCCGGATCGGTGACGCCTTTCAGCTTGTCGAGGAAGCGGCGGCGTGCGTCAATTTTGATCACGCGCATGTTGAACTTCTCGGCGAACGTCTCCATGACGCTTTCCGCTTCTCCCTTGCGCAGCAGGCCGTGATCCACGAACATGCAGGTCAGCTGATCGCCGATCGCTCTGTGAATCAATGCCGCCACGACGGAGGAGTCGACCCCGCCGCTCAGCGCGCACAGGACTTTCTTGTCACCCACGGTTTCGCGAATGCGCTTGACTTCGTCCTCGATAAAGGTGGTCATGCTCCAGGTGCCTTCACAGCCGCAGATATGAAACAGGAAGTTGGCGATAAACTCGTTTCCTTTTACCGTATGGCGCACTTCCGGGTGGAACTGAACGCCGTACAGCTTGCGCTCCGGATTGCTGATCGCCGCTACCGGACAGCTGTCGCTGACCGCATCCACGCGGAACCCTTCCGGCAGCTCCACCACTTTGTCGGAGTGGCTCATCCAGACGATTTCGTTTTCGTCCCACTTGTCATAGAGGCTGTGTCGCTGCTGCAGGCGAAGCTCAGCCTTGCCGTACTCGCGCTTCCCGGCGCGCTCCACCTTGCCGGCGAGCATGTGGCTCATCAACTGCATGCCGTAGCAGATGCCCAGCACTGGCACGCCCAGATCAAAAATGGCCGGGTCCACCTTGGGCGCCCCTTCTTCGTACACGCTGGCAGGACCGCCGGAGAATATAATCCCCTTCGGCTGCATCTCCTTGATTTTTTCCACCGGCGTATTGTAGGGCAGCAGCTCGCTGTACACGCCCAGGTCGCGAACACGCCGCGCGATCAACTGATTGTACTGCCCTCCAAAATCCAGAACGACGACCATTTCCATTGGCTTGTCCATGTATATCCTCCTTATCCTGTTTACGCCAGGTTGTCACCGGAAGTTTCCACCCTGCCCTCGGATGTACGGCCCGCTAAGGTCCGGCCCCAAAAAAACCGGGACTGTCGCCTCCGGTTTACCGACGCGGAGGCAGAGTCCCAGTTTGTGTACACTTGTGCGGTTGCATGTACAAAAATCCGAAGTCCTCTCCTCGTAGTCGCTCGATTTACGGTCGAGCGGTAGAAACTTTCAGGCCCTATCCCTGAGATTATACGAGTCTCATTGAAGGACATTCTAACAGACTGCGGGTGAATGTTCAAGGTTTCAGTTGACGGGTAAGCCGTTCGATCACTTGTTCCGCCACCGAGCGTGCCTTGGCTTCGATATCCTTATAGCCGTACAGCATGCGCTCGTACACATGGGTCAGGTACCACAAGTCCTGCCGCTTGTCGCCGGAGATGACCAGGCGGCTGACGTATTCGCGCAGGGTTTCCCCCTGTCGGCGGCGGCTGTACAGGTGCTCCACCAAACGCAGCAGCAGCCTGTAGCGATCCTCGTACCTGTCGTTCGGATAGCTGCTCATCTGGTGCTGCAGCCACCAGACAGCAAAGTGCCGCCTGCGCTTCCAGGCCACCGCCCCGGCCACAGCCAGCAGTCCCAGTCCAAACGCGTACACCTGCCACGGAATGTCAATCGACGAGCCAGAGGTGCCGACTGATCCTTCCAACTCGTCAAGCCGTCCGTTTCTCCGCTCCTCGGCCGTTGTTCCGCCGAGGTCTGGCAGCGGGAGCGGCGCTTGCTGCTCCGTCGTCTGCCGGTCGTATTTTACACGGATCGGCGACACAAACGTGCTGGTCGCCTCAAACGGAATCCAGCCGTGACCCGGGAAGTACACTTCCACCCAGGAGTGGGCGTCCTTGTTGCGCACCTCCACCAGTTCGTTCCCGTTGCCGTCGCTGCCGACCCGATGACCGGGAGCAAAGCCTTTTACCCAGCGGGCGGGAATGCCGATCGTCCGCAGCATCACGGCCATCGAGGTGGAAAAGTGATCGCAGTACCCCCTGCGGGTCTCAAACAGAAACTGGTCGACAAAATCCTCGCCCGGTGCGGGCATTTGCACATCCTTGGTCTCGTATTTATATTCTCCGCTGGTGCGCAGGTAATTCTCGATCGCCCGCACTTTTTCGTACGGTGTTTTCGCGTCCTTGGTCACCTGTTGGGCCAGATCGCGGATTCTCGGCGGCAGGCTGTCGGGAAGCTGCAGGTAGCGCTGCCTGATCGCTTCGGGATAGTCGGTGCCCGCCTGGATCATCGCCTTTTCACTGATGATCGGCACTTCCGCCACCAGTTGGTAATTGTCCAGATTCAACATCTGCGTATGGGGGCCCACCGCCGCTCCTCTTCCGGACTGCTTCACCAGTCTGATCGTGCCGTTCCGCACTTCCACATGCTGATGTTCCTTGTCGTACACCAGCGTCGCCTTCGACGGGGTGTAGTCCGTCAGTTGTTTCAACTGTCCCGGGTAAAAGACGGTCGGAAACTTCGGCCCCTGAAATTCCAGCGAAGCCTTTACCTCTTTCGTCTCCATCCCCTCAAACAGCGCGTGATTCCATCGATACGATTTCGGGGTCAGGATCTCGTCGAACTCCCCGTCCCTTTTTTTCCATCCGCTCCCCGTATACACGTCTTTGGAATCGCCGCGCCAATAGGAGCGCTCATTGGTGATGGCCATGAACACCACGGTCTCGTCCATCGTAAACGGACCGCCCAGGTGCTCGTCGTTGTTGTCGTACCCCACCTTTTTCATCAACCCGTCGCCA
Organism: Brevibacillus sp. MCWH; assembly: GCF_013096935.1. Lineage (NCBI taxonomy): Bacteria > Bacillati > Bacillota > Bacilli > Caryophanales > Paenibacillaceae > Brevibacillus > Brevibacillus sp. MCWH. The sequence goes on from NZ_SDLF01000033.1 coordinate 8,400, forward strand.
AGACCGCCCTTTTGTCCAGTGAGAAACGCGATCGGGTCCGGCCAGGAAGCTTCCTTTTTCGGCGCCGCGTTGGCGATGCCGACCGTGACCGCCACAATCAGCACTGGTGCCAACAAGGATTTCCACAGCGTCCAGCGCCGACCGCCGGTAATGGGCGCCTTGTTGGACATGACGAGCAGCTGGGTGACAGCCAACAGCAAAAATCCGTACACAAGGGTGCGGACGATCCCCCCGTCTGCTTCATACGGCATAAACGTATCCAGCACGGCCAGGTACAGTTCGGTCAGAAAGACAAACCACAGCCCCTGCCGCTGTTCCAGCACCAGATACGACAGCATCGAAATCAACACCACGAGGAGCAGATCAAACAGCGCATTGCGCGAGAGCGGCGTCATGGCCGTCCACTCCTGTTGAAGCGCCAGCGGCAGGTCGTGAACGACCCGGACAAACAGCTCTCTCAGCCATTGCCCGTCGAAAAACGAGATGGCAAAAAAACTGCTGTGCAAAATCACCAGGAGGCCCACCAGCTTGACCGGAAACGTCAGCCAGCGGTACGGCACCACCAGGTCGATCAGCAGTACGCCAGCGGCAATCGCCAAAAACGGCGCCAGGGTGCCGGTGTCAGTCAGCTCCTGAAGCGGCAGCAGCCACTCCCGCAGCATCAGAAACAAGAGCAGAGCCGCGATCCACTCAAATCCTTTGGGTCGCTTCCATACGCTCATGACGTCACGCACCTCCGATCCGCTTCCATTCTTCGACATCGCTCATCGGAACCGCCTTGCAGGTGACCCTGCCTGATGCCAGCAGCCGCAGGGCCTGCTTCTCGTCGAGCGACAACAAAGGATCGTCGTGCACATACAGCAGTTGGACGCGCCGGCCTCGATGGGACAACCGGGTCAGGAGGTCGACCAGCTCCTTGTCGAGGCAGGCCGTGATCACTGTCAGCGTCACGCCCGGCGGCTGCTCCAGCGCTTCCCGACGAAGGATGCGGACAAACGAGTCCGTCCCCTCCGGCATGACGCGGGCCAACTGGTCAAATACCCGGAAAAAATGCGTCGGAGAACAGGCCGGCGGAATGGCCACCCGATCCTTTTGCTTGTACACCAATCCGTAGTGATACTGGTTGCGGTTGGCGTACGCGGTCTGGCTGGCGGTCAGTTTGACTGCTGTTTCAAACAGCTGGAACGGCTTGTTCTGATAATGCTCTTTTTCCACGTCGAGAAAAAACACGACCTGGTTCATCGCCTGGTGCTCGAATTCCTTTGTCTTCAGCCCGGTTCCCCTGGCCGACGCCCGCCAGTGAATCTGGCTCATCCGATCGCCGCGCTGATAGTCCCGGACGCCCCGCACTGCCGCAACATCATCCGAATAGCGGTGCGAGACGTGAATCGTCCCGCTGAAGTTGCCGTCTCCCAACGACCAGCTGTTTAGCTCCCGGTAGCGGGGATAGACCAATAAGTCGTTGGAGAGGGGGAACGTTCGCCGCCGCTCGATAAACCCGAAAAAATCGCCGCCGCTGATGACGCATGCTTCCAGGTGATAGTAGCCGCGCGGCAGTCCCGGAATGACGTAGCGAAACTCCACGCTGCGCTTGAACCAGGGAAAGACAAGCTGACGGTGCGGCTCATACACACCGGCCAGCCGTTCGGGCAGAGGTTCGATCACCATGTTCCACCCCAGCGGAAACCAAATCCTCCGCTTCAGCCGGACGGTCACGATCACGTCCTCTCCTTCTTGCAGGCGCGAACGATCGATTTCACGTTCAACTTCAAGGCCGGTAAACATGAGGGAAAAGGCAAGCACTTCGTACGCCAAGAATACCAGGCAGCTGTAGAACAAAAACCAACTGGCAAATCCGCCTTGAAACTTGGCAAACGCGTACGTGATCGCGATCAGCACAAGTGCCTTGCTCTTCCCGGATATCAATTCTTTCATACGCGTCACCGCCTCTAGCTGACCGGCACGCGAGTTTCCGACAGGATCGCGGACAGAATCCGGTCGATTGTCGCTCCTTCCAGACGCGCTTCCGGTTTGAGAATGATCCGGTGGGCAAAGGTCACAGGCACCAGTTCCTTCACGTCATCGGGAATGACGTAATCCCGTCCGCGTACGAACGCCAGCGCCTGCACAGCTCGGAACAGCGCCAGCGCGCCCCGTGGGCTGACGCCCAAGTAGACCTGGTGATGATCGCGCGTCCGGTGGCACAGGCGGACGATATACTCCTTGACCGACTCCGATACCTTGACAGCGGCGACCTGGCGCTGCAGCTCGGCCAGATCGTCCGCAGTCATCACCGGCTCCAGCTGTTCCAGCGGATTGGCTGCAGCAAAGCGGTTCAGCATGCGCATTTCTTCGTCCACTGTGGGATAGCCCAGGCGAAGCTGCAGGAGAAAACGGTCCAGCTGCGCTTCCGGCAGCGGAAAGGTTCCTTCGTACTCCAGGGGGTTTTGCGTCGCCATAACGAAAAATGGCTCCGCCAACCGATACGTCACTCCGTCTACCGTGACCGAGCGTTCTTCCATTGCTTCCAGCAAGGCCGACTGGGTTTTGGGCGATGTCCGGTTAATTTCATCGGCCAAAATCACATTGGCGAAGATGGGACCGGGGCGAAACTCAAATTCCATGCTTTTTTGATTATAGATCGCCACGCCCGTCACGTCCGTCGGCAATAAGTCAGGCGTAAACTGAATGCGTTTGAAGTCCCCCCCGATCGAGCGAGCCAACGCACGGACCAGCATAGTTTTGCCCACGCCCGGAACGTCTTCCAACAATACATGGCCGTTTGCCAAGATGGCCGTCACGCATAACTCAATGATCGACCGTTTGCCAATCAACACGTTCTCGATATTCCCAATCAATTTCTCCACAGCAGGGTGAGTCTGTTCCAATTTCATTTGATTCATGGTGACACAACTCCTGTTCCCGTGTTATCGTCCAGTACGGCAATCGCAATGGCCTGACAGCTTGTCCATGACCATCCGCGACTTTAGTCGAAAAAATCTACTCCTAACGTACTGGATTAGCTTGGCAGTGACAAGGAAAAAAACGTTAATAGTTGTAAAATTGAGAAACCGCTTATAGAAAAAAAGAGTAGGAAGTTCTCCTACTCTGCGGTTCGATATGCAATGTTATGGCGTGCCCTGAGAGATTCGAACTCCCGACCTTTTGATTCGTAGTCAAACGCTCTATCCAGCTGAGCTAAGGGCACATAAGCAAGATGTCTCTCCGACGCACGTACAGAGAGCAGAAATAATGGAGCGGACGACGGGTCTCGAACCCGCGACCTTCGCCTTGGCAAGGCGACGCTCTACCAATTGAGCTACGTCCGCATGGTATTCAAGATGAGTAATGAAAAGATCCAGTACAGCACAGCTTTCACAGGCAAATCTTCCAAAAGAAGATACTGGAACATGCTGCATCACAGTGTAAAAGGCTTGCACGATTCGCAAACCTTCCCGATCTGCTATGGTGCGGGTGAAGGGACTTGAACCCCCACGGTTTCCCGCCAGAACCTAAATCTGGTGCGTCTGCCAATTCCGCCACACCCGCATACGTCTTGGGGTCCCCGCAAAGCAAACCGATGATGCACAAGTACATTGCTCACTTGTGGGGTTGTAAAAACTGGTGAGCCATGAAGGACTCGAACCTTCGACCCTCTGATTAAAAGTCAGATGCTCTACCAACTGAGCTAATGGCTCATGAAAATGGCTGGGGTACTAGGATTCGAACCTAGGAATGACGGAGTCAAAGTCCGTTGCCTTACCGCTTGGCGATACCCCAATGCGTGATACGTGGTGCCGGCGATAGGAATCGAACCCACAACCCCCTGATTACAAGTCAGGTGCTCTACCAATTGAGCTACACCGGCAAAATCCTATGAAAGGAAATGGTGGTTCGGGACGGAATCGAACCGCCGACACGAGGATTTTCAGTCCTCTGCTCTACCGACTGAGCTACCGAACCGTAAGCGGTTCTCGGTGCGCCATTATGATCCGAGGAAAGTATCTGGCGGAGCTGACGGGACTCGAACCCGCGACCTCCGGTGTGACAGACCGGCGTGAACTCCAGCTTCACCACAGCTCCAGATTTGGTTGCGGGAGCAGGATTTGAACCTGCGACCTTCGGGTTATGAGCCCGACGAGCTACCGGACTGCTCCATCCCGCGACGGTGAAAAAACATCGTGTAAGAATGGTGGAGGCTGACGGGATCGAACCGCCGACCCTCTGCTTGTAAGGCAGATGCTCTCCCAGCTGAGCTAAGCCTCCATATGGTGACCCGTAGGGGATTCGAACCCCTGAATGACAGCGTGAAAGGCTGCTGTGTTAAACCACTTCACCAACGGGCCATGTTGCTGATGGTGCGGTCGGCGAGACTCGAACTCGCACGGGTCGCCCCGCCACCCCCTCAAGATGGTGTGTCTGCCAATTCCACCACGACCGCAACTTAGGATGGTAGCGGTGGAGGGGCTTGAACCCCCGACCTTTCGGGTATGAACCGAACGCTCTAGCCAGCTGAGCTACACCGCCACGCACTATGAATGTTGTAAGGGATATGGCGGAGAGTGAGGGATTCGAACCCTCGCTACGCTATTCGCATACTAACGGTTTAGCAAACCGTCCCCTTCGGCCTCTTGGGTAACTCTCCGCGTATGGCTCCTCGGGAGGGACTCGAACCCCCGACCGATCGGTTAACAGCCGATTGCTCTACCGACTGAGCTACCGAGGAACGTTGAAGACTTCGCGCCTTCAAAACTGGACATGCATGGAGGCAAAGGATCATTGGAGTGGATAAGTCCTCGACCGATTAGTATTCGTCAGCTCCACGCGTTGCCGCGCTTCCACACCGAACCTATCAACCTCATCGTCTTTGAGGGGTCTTACCAGCTTGACGCTGTGGGAAGTCTCATCTTGGAGGGGGCTTCACGCTTAGATGCTTTCAGCGCTTATCCCGTCCGCA
>NZ_SDLF01000034.1:0-11738 GCF_013096935.1 Brevibacillus sp. MCWH
TGCGGACGGGATAAGCGCTGAAAGCATCTAAGCGTGAAGCCCCCTCCAAGATGAGACTTCCCACAGTGTCAAGCTGGTAAGACCCCTCAAAGACGATGAGGTTGATAGGTTCGGTGTGGAAGCGCGGTAACGCGTGGAGCTGACGAATACTAATCGGTCGAGGACTTATCCACTCCAATGATCCTTTGCACCATGCATGTCCAGTTTTGAAGGCGCGAAGTCTTCAACGTTCCTCGGTAGCTCAGTCGGTAGAGCAATCGGCTGTTAACCGATCGGTCGGGGGTTCGAGTCCCTCCCGAGGAGCCATTCATCTGCTCCTGTAGCTCAGTCGGTAGAGCGCTTCCATGGTAAGGAAGAGGTCGCAGGTTCGATTCCTGTCGGGAGCACCATTACATGGCCCGTTGGTGAAGAGGTTTAACACAGCAGCCTTTCACGCTGTCATTCAGGGGTTCGAATCCCCTACGGGTCACCATATAATGAAGTGGGTCCCTGCAAAGCATAGGGAATGTACTTTCAACCATCCCGAAACTTTGTAGGGTGTTGTGGAGGCTTAGCTCAGCTGGGAGAGCATCTGCCTTACAAGCAGAGGGTCGGCGGTTCGATCCCGTCAGCCTCCACCATTCCTTTCACACCACTTCGTTGGTAGGATTTGGGGAGATAGCGAAGTGGCTAAACGCGGCAGACTGTAAATCTGCTCCCTCTGGGTTCGGCGGTTCGAATCCGTCTCTCCCCACCATTCCCATTACTCATTGGGGTATCGCCAAGCGGTAAGGCAACGGACTTTGACTCCGTCATTCCTAGGTTCGAATCCTAGTACCCCAGCCATTTCCATGAGCCATTAGCTCAGTTGGTAGAGCATCTGACTTTTAATCAGAGGGTCGAAGGTTCGAGTCCTTCATGGCTCACCAGTTACTTTATTCCCAAATAAAAAGGGGCTTTGGGAACCCCGCCATATATGTGCCCTTAGCTCAGCTGGATAGAGCGTTTGACTACGAATCAAAAGGTCGGGAGTTCGAATCTCTCAGGGCACGCCATATTTGCAGATGTGTGAGGTTAGGCGTGAGAACATGTTTCTCACTTCCCCCTCCCACAACTGAAGGTAGATCGGGAAGTAGCTCAGCTTGGTAGAGTACTTGGCTTGGGACCAAGGGGTCGCAGGTTCGAATCCTGTCTTCCCGACCACTTTCATATTCCCAATCAGCTGTTGGGACTATCTGCATTTTATGGGACCTTGTTCACATGCGGGTGTAGTTCAATGGTAGAACTCCAGCCTTCCAAGCTGGATGCGTGGGTTCGATTCCCATCACCCGCTCCATTCCATCGTGTAAAACGGGCAGCCGCTTATCGGTTGCTCGTTTTTTTCTGTACGCCCCCCGTGTGTTTCACCAATCATAAAATGACAGGGGACGCACGTGTCAAAAAGCCTGCAGGCAGCTGCCTGCAGTTTTTTTATGCAAATGGCTGTCGAGTTGAGTCATTTCCTTTCTCAAGGCTACAATAAGCGTGTGTGAACCAAGGGAAGGGGGCGCGTTTATGAACAAAAACATCAGCATTATCGGTGTACCGCTTGATTTGGGAGCAGACCGCCGCGGGGTGGACATGGGACCGAGTGCCATCCGTTATGCAGGCGTGATTGATCGCTTGAAAAAAATGGGTCTGGATATCCAGGACAAAGGGGATATTCCTGTTACTCGACCGCACACGTTTACCGAGACAGACAACCACAAGTACCTGGATGAAGTGGTGGAGGCCAACACCAGACTGGCCGAAGCTGTAAGCGCCATCATGGAGGAAGGGCGTTTTCCGCTGGTGCTGGGCGGCGACCACAGCATTGCGCTCGGCACAGTGGCCGGTGTGGCCAAGCACGTGAAAAACCTCGGCGTGATCTGGTTTGACGCTCACGGTGATTTGAACACCGGAGAAACGTCACCCTCCGGCAACATTCACGGGATGCCGCTGGCCGCCAGCCTGGGGTACGGACATGAGCGCCTGGTGCAAATCGGCGGTTTTGCGCCGAAGCTGAAGCCGGAAAATGTGGTGATTATTGGCGCGCGCGATTTGGATGCGGGCGAGCGCGAATTAATCAAACGAATCGGCTTGAAGGTGTTCACCATGCACGAAATCGACAAACTGGGCATGGCCCGCGTGATGGATGAAGCGATTGCCCATGTGTCCAAGAACACCGATGGCGTCCACCTCAGCCTCGATCTGGACGGACTTGATCCGCACGATGCACCGGGAGTGGGCACGCCGGTGATTGGCGGCATCTCTTACCGGGAAGGTCATTTGGCGCTGGAGATGCTGGCTGACGCAGATATTCTCTGTTCGGCCGAGTTTGTGGAAGTGAACCCGATTCTCGACCGGGAAAACATGACCGCCCGTGTCGCTGTTGCCCTGATGAGCTCTGCTTTTGGCGACAAATTGCTGTAAGAAAAGAAGCGAGGGACCCGTGAGTTCCCTCGCTTTTTGTTTCCGCATCTTTACATCAGTGGAGGATAGCGGTACATTCTAAGGATGGGGATGCAGCTTGTTCAACAGATGGTCCAACTGCACGCTTAACTCCACCATTTCGGGCGTAATCGTTTTTTGTTCCTCGTAGCGTTCGTTCAGCTCTTTGCGCAGTTGTTCGATTTGGAGAAGAACATGCGGATCGTGCATGTGTTCCACTCTCCTTTACACCGTCAAGTTAAGAGGGGTACCATCACTACTATATGGAGACAACCTGTCTCTTTATTCCTGTATTTCCCTCAAAAATGGCCGAGTAAACACGCCGGAAAAACGAAACCATTTGCAGTACCATCCGTATAAGGAGATTACGGTATTGCGGGGAGGATCGCATGGACTTTGTAGAGAAACGGTTAACCCAGCGGGCGAAGCGGGGAGACCGCGAAGCTTTTGCCGAGTTAATCGAAATATATAAGGACAAGATATTTCAGCTTGCGTATCGCATGGTGGGAAACCGCCAGGATGCGGAAGACATCGCGCAGGAAACATTTTTGCGGGTGTATGCCAACCTGCATTCCTACGACGAAAGTTACAAATTCTCCACGTGGATTTACCGGATTGCGACCAATCTGTGCATCGACCGGGGCAGAAAAAAGCGGCCCGACTTTTCGCTCGACGAGGAACTGGAGCCCGGACAGGGCATGGATTGGTATTCGCGGCTGTCGTCCAACGAGAAGGGGCCAGAGGACCAAGTGGTAACGCAGGAGTTGCAGGAGACCGTACAGAGCGCCCTTTCCCAACTAGCGCCCAAGTACCGGTCCATCATGATTTTACGGTACATTGAAGATCTGTCGCTGCAGGAAATCAGCGATATTGTCAAGCTGCCGGTCACAACCATCAAGACGCGGATTCACCGCGGTCGAGAAGCCTTGCGCAGCAAGTTGCGATTTATGTAGGAAAGGAGAATACCACGATGGAATGCCGAGAAATGATTGCGCTCATTCACGAGTTCCTGGACGGAGAGATTGACGAGCTGTCCAATCAGAAGCTGCAATCCCACCTGCAGACCTGTGCTTCCTGCCGCCGGCATCTGCACGAACTGCAGCGGGCCATCGCCTTTGTCCAGAGCGCATCTCATGTTCATGTCTCGCCAGATTTTACCGCTCGCGTTCTTGCGCAATTGCCGGCTCCTCCCAAGACAAGGCGATTTTCCAATTGGCTGCGGAATCATCCGTTTCTTACGGCAGCTGCTGTCTTTCTCTTTTTGATGACCGGGAGCATGTTTGCTTCCTGGTTTGAGGCGGATAACACCCTGCAAATTTCCTCGTCCAACTTGGATAAACTAAAAATTGACTATGAGCGCAACGTAGTGGTCGTGCCTGCGGGAACAACCATCGACGGAGATTTGGTAGTGCGCAACGGAAATGTGGAGGTGCAGGGACAAGTAAAAGGCAACGTGGTCGCCATCGAAGGCAAGGTGGTGCTGGCTTCCACCGCCAAAGTGGCGGGAAACACCGAGTCAATCGAAGCGATCTTCGAATGGATTTGGTACGAAATGAAAAATCTTGGTAATGACTTGCTTCCTATCTTGCCATAGGAGAAAATAGAGAGTATAGTTACATGCAGCACGGCAAAAAGCAGCCGTGCTTTTTCCGCAGGAGACGCTAGCAACTGCCTTGAGATGGAGCGAAATATGGGGGCTTCGTTTATGATTTCACTGGATTATGGGGATTTGCTGCGGTATGTGGTCGATATTTCTCTCGTCACATACGTGATATATAAACTGATTATGCTGATTCGCGGTACGCGAGCGGTGCAGCTGCTCAAAGGGATCATGGTGATCATTATCACCTGGTTGTTGAGCAAGTACTTCCAGCTCACGACGCTGCATTGGCTCATGTCGCAGGCGTTTACGTTCGGGGTGCTGGCCATCGTGATCATCTTCCAGCCAGAACTGCGACGCGCCCTGGAACAGTTGGGGCGGGGCAGACTCTTTTCCCGCTCGAGCAGCATGCAGGACGAAGAGACGGTGCGCCAGATGGTGCAGGAGGTCTGTAAATCCGTGACTTACCTGGCCAAACGGCGGATTGGCGCCCTGATCGTAATCGAACGGGAAACCGGGCTGAACGATTTCGTGGAGACAGGAATTGGCATCAACGGGCGCGTCAGTTCGGAGCTGTTGATCAACATCTTCATCCCGAACACGCCGCTGCACGACGGGGCGGTGATCATGCGCAGAGACGTGATTCTCGCCGCTGCATGTTACCTGCCCCTCTCTGAAAATACGTCCATTTCAAAAGAATTGGGGACGCGCCATCGCGCCGCCATCGGGGTCAGCGAAGTATCTGACGGTCTGTCCATTGTCGTTTCCGAAGAGACGGGACACGTGTCGTTTGCCATGAACGGAGAAATGAAACGCAACCTGACAGAGGAGCAGTTGGCGGAATGCCTGATGGAACAACTCCAGCCTTCCTCAAAGAGCAAGTCCATGGCAAGTCGTTGGCAATGGAGGCGAAAACATGGATAAGTGGTTAAACAGTCATTGGTTTGCGCGAGCCATCGCCTTGATGCTGGCGATCATGATGTGGATGGTCGTCAACCTGGAAATGGATTCGACTCCTTCGACGGAGACGAGCCGCCCGCTCTTGATTGACGACATCGCCCTGCACGTCAAATACGACAGCGAGCGTTACTATGTGGTGAAACAGCCGAAAACAGTCAAGGTGGCGCTGGAGAGCAACAACCCGTTTTACCGCCATAATATTCTTCCCTCCGATACCTACGAGGTGTATGTGGACCTGCGTGACAAAGGAGCAGGGACCCACAAGGTGCCGGTTCAGTACAAGGGGTGGGAGGATGCCAAGGTGGGGATCATTCCCAACGTGGTCGAAGTCACGCTGGAAGAGAAAAAGACCGTGGAGCGCGAAGTCACGGTCGAGATGCTGGGACAGGTCGCGCAGGGGTACACGGCCGGCGAGCCGCTGGTCAAGCCGTTTAGGGCTTTGGTCCGAGTACCAGAGAGCCAGGCTGACAGGGTGGCGGCAGTGAAGGCCTCCGTCGATGTAGAAGGGGCGACCTCGCCGATCAAAACGACTGTACCGCTCAAGGTAGTGGACAAATCGGGCAACGTCCTGCAGACAGCGGAAGTGATCCCGCTCACCGTGGAGGTCAGCGTGCCGGTGACAAGCCCGTATGTCAAGGTCCCGATCAAATTGAACTTGACGAATGAAATGCCGGATGGCTATAGTTTGGCTAGTGTAGAAATGAATGTGGAAGAGGTGACCGTATACGGACCGAAAGAAGTGATCGATGCACTCAAAACGAGCACGTATCCGGGGCCGGAGATCGATCTGAGCAGCATTACGTCGGATCGCGTCTTGGAGCTGAAGATACCGGTGTTGGAAAACATTGTGAATGTGGAACCCGAGTATTTGAAGGTGTCACTGAAAGTGGTTCCGTCCACAACCAAACGTTTGGCGAAAATCCCGATCCGCATCAGCGGCCTCTCGGAAAACATGAAGGCGCGCGTGCTTTCGCCGGATGGTCAGGAGATGTCCACCATCGATTTCGACACGGTGGGAGCACCGGAAGTGCTGCAGCAACTGGGGCCGGAAGATGTGCAGGTGGTCGCTGACGTGAGCAGCATGCCGGCCGGTGTGTATGAGGTTACCTTGAACTACATCTTCAACCAGCCGGATTACGTCAAAGTGGCAAAAACAGCACCCAAGAAGGTAACAGTGGAAATCACGAACAAGCGAAGCTAGACAAAAGCTGTTTGGTGTACAAGGAAGGAAAAGAGGGACAAACATGGGGAAGTATTTTGGAACTGATGGTGTACGCGGTGTGGCCAATGCCCAGCTGACTCCAGAATTGGCATTCCGAATTGGGCGTGTCGGCGGTTACGTTCTGACCAGACACAAGCAGGAAGGCAAACCGAAAGTGGTGATTGGGCGCGACACCCGCATTTCGGGACAGATGCTGGAAAGCGCGCTGTTGGCCGGATTGCTCTCGGTAGGAGCGGAGGTCGTCCGCTTGGGCGTCATTTCTACGTCCGGCGTTGCGTATCTCACCCGGGCGCTGGGAGCGGATGCCGGCGTCATGATTTCCGCCTCCCACAATCCGTATCCTGATAACGGCATCAAGTTTTTCGGCAGCAACGGCTTCAAGCTCTCGGACGAGGTGGAAGAGGAAATCGAACAATACCTGGACGCGGAGGAAGACACCCTGCCTCGTCCGACCGGCGAGCACATCGGAACAGTGCTGGAATACCTGGAGGGCGGTCAAAAGTACCTGTCCCACCTGAAAAGCACGGTTACGGAGCGCTTTGACGGCATGAAAGTGGTGCTCGATTGCGCCAATGGCGCTGTTTCTTCGCTGGCGGCCCGGCTGTTTGCCGACGTGGAAGCGGAGGTTATCACGATCGGAGCCAACCCGAACGGCGTCAACATCAACGAGCAGTGCGGCTCCACCCATCCGGAGCGCCTGCAGGAGGAAGTCGTGAAGCACAAGGCACACCTGGGTCTTTCCTTCGACGGTGACGCCGATCGCTGCATCGCGGTGGATGAAAACGGGGAGATCGTGGACGGCGACTACATCATGGCGATCTGCGCACGTGCCTTGAAGGCGAAAGGCAAGCTGAACAACAACACGGTAGTCACGACCGTAATGGCCAACATGGGCTTCTTCAAAGGGATGGAAGAATGCGGAATCAACACCACCAAAACAGCGGTGGGAGACCGGTACGTGGTCGAGGAAATGCTGCGCGGCGGTTACAACCTGGGCGGCGAGCAGTCCGGCCACATCATCTTCCTGGACTACAATACGACTGGGGACGGTTTGCTGACTGGCCTGCAGCTCCTCAATGTGGTCAAGGAGTCGGGCATGCCGCTGTCTGAACTGAAACAGGTGATGACCAAATATCCGCAAATCCTGGTCAACGTACGGGTCGAGGACAAGACGAAGCTCGCCGGCAACCAGGCGATTGAGAAGGCCATTCGCGAGGTGGAAGAGGAACTGGCTGGAAACGGCCGTGTCCTGGTCCGTCCGTCCGGAACCGAACCGATTGTGCGCGTCATGGCGGAAGGGCCGGACGAAGCGCAGTTGGAACAGTTGGTCAATCGGATTGCTGACGTGGTGAAACAGGAACTGGTATAATAGACTAGGGGAGTGGTACCATACCACTCCCCTCTGCATACAAGTAATAAGACAAAAGAATGATTGTCGTGGCTGCGAAACTGTGATACAGTTTTTCATGTGCCATGACAAAATGTAAACTGAGGGGGAATTTTCCAAAAGGTTATCGAATCGTGTAAAGTCGTGATGGAAAAGCGCCAGCACTGCGTTTGTCCGACACGGAGCGCAGTGGACGAGGTGGAGGTTTATCGAGAGTTCGGCGGATGCCTCCCGGCAGCTGTATCACTGCCGAGGAGCGCGGGTACAAAACAGCAGGGCGACCTGTTGGACAAAACCCGCGCATGATACACCAACAGGTTTTGGAAAAAAGGGTTTTTGCAAAATCGTCAGTCAAACAACACCAAATGGAATGGCGGGGGCACACCCCCCGTATCACAAACAGTGGGTCGTGTCCCCGTCACTGAAAGGGGACAAAACAATATGTGCGGAATTGTAGGATACATTGGCAATCGACAAGCGCAAGAAATCATCATCGGAGGTCTGCGCAAGCTGGAGTACCGCGGGTATGACTCGGCGGGGATCGCTGTTCAGACGGCACAGGGTTTGCTGGTGGACAAAGCAAAAGGGCGTCTGGCCGTGTTGGAGGGCAAACTGGCTGTACAGCCGCTGGCCGGTAACGCAGGCATCGGGCATACGCGTTGGGCAACGCACGGCAAGCCGTCCGACGAAAACGCCCATCCGCATACCGATTCGGCCAAAAAATTTGCCGTGGTACACAACGGGATTATTGAAAACTTCCTGCCGATCAAGGAAGAGCTGATGGCCAAGGGCTACGAGTTCACCTCGGAGACGGATACGGAAGTAATCGCCCATCTGCTGGCCGATCTGTATGACGGCGACATCGTCTCCACAGTGCGCAAGGCCGTGAAGCGCATGCGCGGGGCGTACGCGCTGGGCATCATGACCGAGCATGAACCGGATAAACTGGTTGCGGTCCGTCTGGCAAGCCCGCTGATCGTCGGTGTCGGTGAAGGTGAGAACTTTATCGGTTCCGACATTCCGGCCCTGTTGGAACACACTCGCGACGTCTACATCCTCAATGAAGGGGAGATGGCCGTTCTCACCCGCGACGGCGTGGAACTGATGGATGCCGAGACCGGTGAACGAATCGAACGGGAACTGTTCCACGTGGAGTGGGATCTGGTGCAGGCGGAAAAAGGCGGATACGACTCGTTCATGCAAAAGGAAATCTACGAGCAGCCGCAAGCCGTCCGCGACACGGTGAGCGCACGCATTGACGAAGCGAACAAGCGCGTGGTGCTGCCGGAGCTGAACATGAGCGACGAGGAATTGGCAGCGTACGACCGCATCTACATCGTCGCGTGCGGTACGTCCATGCACGCCGGTCTGGTCGGAAAAGAAGTCATCGAAAAATGGACGCGCGTGCCGGTGGAAGTAGCAGTGGCTTCCGAGTTCCGCTACCGCGACCCAATCTACACCGACAAGACCCTGATGATCGTGATCAGCCAGTCCGGTGAAACTGCCGACACGCTGGCTGCCCTGCGTGAAGCGAAGAAGAGCGGCGTCAAGGTGTTGGCCATCACCAACGTAGTGGGCAGCTCCGTCGCTCGCGAAGCGGATGACGTGATCTTCACCTGGGCCGGTCCGGAAGTGGCGGTGGCGTCCACCAAGGCATACACCAGCCAGGTCGTGGCACTTTACCTGTTCGCCCTCTACTTTGCACAAGTCAAGGGCACGCTGGCCGCTGCCGAGATCGCGAACGTGGTGGAACACCTGCAGCAACTCCCGGCGAAGATCAGCACGATCCTCGAAAACGATGAGCAGATCCGTCGCTTTGCCGAAAGCATCAAGGACGCGACCAGCCTGTTCTTCATCGGCCGCGGTCTGGACTACGCGGTGTCGCTGGAAGGCTCGCTCAAGCTGAAGGAGATCTCCTACATCCACTCCGAAGCGTACGCCGCAGGCGAACTGAAGCATGGCACACTTGCGCTGATTGAAGACAACGTACCGGTTGTGGCGCTGGCCACCCAGCCGGACATCTACGAAAAAATGGTCAGCAACATCGTTGAGGTAAAAGCTCGCGGCGCCCGCGTACTTGGCTTCGCCATCGAAGGCGACCGCGAACTGGCCAAAACCGTGGACGATGTCATCCACATTCCGACCACCTTGCCAATGTTGACGCCGATTCTGACCGTCATTCCATTGCAACTGCTCGCGTACTACGCTTCCGTCGCCCGCGGTCTGGACGTCGATAAGCCGCGCAACCTGGCGAAGAGCGTAACGGTTGAGTAAGAAAAGGACGGAACCTGAGCAGTAGAAAGAAAATAAATCATGTCCATGAAGCCGAACGGTGTCAGGGTTCAACCCTGATCACGGTTCGGCTTCATCTTTTGAAAACGGGCTGGATTGTGATCCTTGAGGTGACGGACGGGATAGTGAAATCACGTGAAGCTTGTTGTATGATAAAATATGAATATGGAACGTAAAAACACGGTCTGGTTGGTAGTCCAGACGCATTGGTAACTGCTGCCAATGTCAGTAACCTTCCCCCCTCGGGATGTCCATCGTTCCAATGATTTTGTGTTAGAGGGGGAATAGAGAGTGAAATTGACTGTTTTTCATGATGGTCAATTTTGGGTAGGTGTTGTAGAAGAAGTTGTTAACGGAAAGCTGAGAGCGGGCAGGTATTTGTTTGGCTCTGAGCCAAAGGACCAGGAAGTACTTGAATTTGTTAACACAAAATTATTGGAGTTCATGAGCGGGTTGTCAGAACACCTATCTGTTGAAAAACGTCAACCTAGAAAAATAAACCCGAAACGATTGGCAAGGCAGGCAGCCCGTGAAATGAAAGCGAATGGAGTGTCGACGTACGCCCAGGCGGCACTTCAGTTGGAGTACGAGAAACGAAAAAAAGAAAAACAAATCCTAAGCAAAGCCAGACGGGAAGAACTCAAGGAATATAAGAGAGAACTCAAGCGAAAAAAAGCAAAAGAAAAACACCGTGGAAGGTGAACGGGACTGACCCCCGTCCGTAGGACAGGGATCAAAACACCTTAGTTTTTTAAGCAGCCAGTTGCCGATATTGAATCGGTGACTGGTTGTTTAGTTTCATTTGAATGCGAATTGGGTTATAGTAATGAATGTAGTCTTGCACAATCTGTTCAACGATGGCAATATCTTCGAGATAGAATGTTTCATACTTTAGTGAAGAGTGCCGATTGGATTGGCAAACGGCTGTGTATTTCGTTGATTTTTCCATCGATAATTTAATAGCTGGAACGAGCAATACCTAGCCATTTGCATGTTTGTTTTACAGTGACCTCTCCCTTTAAAGCATCCATCCACTGAACTGCGGCTTCTGGTGACACCTCCTTTCCCACTCCTTGTACTTTTTTAAGACATCCAATTATTGCTGTAAGTAACGATTTCCTTGTCTTAACCTTTCAACTTCCGTGGCAAACTCTGGTCCTTTCCCATATGCGTACTGTTTGCCTACCGGTTGTGCAAAACGGTGAGTTTCGCCATTTCTGTACCAACGTAACCATGTGTTTACCTGCGTTTTGTTCTTAATACAAAGTTGCTCCATAACTTCACTCACGGGAATATAATTTCTTGAAGGTGTTTTGATTTGCCTCAAGATATGGGGTCAGTCCATGTCGACAAACCCTGGTCGACAGTCTTTTTTCTGACGTAAGCACGAATACGTCTACGACGAGTATTACGATTGCTACATTTGCCCGAACAACGCAGTGTTGAGCTACGAAACGACGACCAAGGAAGGTTATCGCATCTACCGGTCCAATCCGGAGGTATGCCGCCATTGTCCGTTATTGACACAGTGTACGGAAAGCAAGGATTGCACCAAGCGGATCAGCCGCCATATTGGGGCGCATTATCTGGAAGAAGTTATCATTTGCGGCACACGGAAACGAACAGACACATTTACGAACAGCGGAAAGAGACGATTGAACGGGTGTTCGCAGATTTGAAGGAGAAGCATGGCATGCGATGGTGTGAAGATCAACGTTAAAATCCCCAATATAATCGGTTGAAAATTCCCCACTTTCATCGCAAACTCTCTCCTTGGAGGAGAGAGGAATCATGATAAAGAATGGGGAGTTTTACATGATTCACGAAAT
>NZ_SDLF01000035.1:0-10983 GCF_013096935.1 Brevibacillus sp. MCWH
CATTTTCAACGACAAAGGATAATGCTTGAACTTTTGACCTTTGATAGCCATAAAAAATTCACCCCTTAAAGTAACATCGGTTATCCCAAGGGGTTTTTCCAATGTCTACTTTAAGGGGTGCACTCTATTTGCAGGAAAGGGGTTACTCGACAATGCCCAAATGTACCAAATCCTCAAATCGGATCTGGCCTGTAACGGGTAGACCTTCTCCTTTCTGGAACCGAAAGACGGCCTGCTCCGTTTGCTTGTCAAAACGGCCGTGAACCTTGCCCCCGTAGTAACCGGCAGCCTTCAGGCGATTTTGCACCAGCTTGACCAGTGAGCCGCGGCTCCCCGGAACCAGAATGCGATAGGTCAGCCGCTCATGCCCCATGATCGGTCCATCGATGATGACCGGTGTTCCGATGCGGACATGCGGATAGATCTTTTCGATGTCTTGGTTTCGCATCCGAAAGCAGCCATGGCTGACATAACGCCCAATTTGCTCCGGTCTGTTGGTGCCGTGAATACCGTACGTTCCCCACTCCACATTGATGCCCAACCACCTGGACCCGAATCCTCCGCCCCAGTTTTTCGCTTTCTGAATGACGGAATAGACTCCGATCGGCGAAGGTGTATCGACGGCGCCGGGAGCGATCGGGAAAGACGCCAGCACTTCTCCTGTTGACGTTTGCAGGTAGAGACGCTTCTTCCACAGGTTTACGTACAAAAGGACAGACGCTTCCTCTTCCGGCTGCTTGGCCGAAACCGTCGAGACGGGGGCGTACAGTGCAATCAGCAGGGTGAGAACCGTGAGAATTGGTCGCATGACAATTCCATCGCTCCGTTACGTGTATTATCGTGCGAAAATGTGCTGACCGATCCGTTTGATTTGCGGGCGGGACCAAATCCAGCGGGATGTCGCCGTAGCCGGGTTGAAGTAGTACAGGGCACCGCCCGACGGGTCCCAGCCGCGAACCGCGTCGTACGCTGCACGATACGCCGTTTGATTGGGAGCGAGCCAGAACTGGCCGTCGTCCACCGCGGTAAAAGCGTACGGCTCAAAGATGATGCCCTTTATCGTATGAGGAAATTGCGGCGACTGCAAACGGTTCATGACGACAGCGGCTACAGCCACCTGTCCGACGTACGGCTCACCACGCGCTTCCGCATGTACCAGGCGGGCCAGCAGTATCATTTCCTCCCGGTTGACCGATACTTTTTTCAGCGTCCGCCAGGTATTCCTGCCGGCTATCCCGTCGGCAACCAAACCGTAGTTGCGCTGAAACTGCTTGACGGCTTGGCGGGTGTGCGGTCCGAATTTTCCATCCAGCGGCTGTTGGTAGTATCCAAGCACCTGCAGCCGGTACTGCAAGTCCCAGACGTCTCCGCCCTTGCTCCCTTGTTTCAGCAAGGGGGCCGCCGAAGCAGGCGCCGCCGTCATCAGCAGCGCGACAACAAGCGTCAACAGCAGGGAGGTTAACGGTTTTCGCTTGAACACTGTTCATCCCTCCTCAAGCCACCATTCTAGCTGTTGGGATGAATGCGGTTCAATTCAAGCTTTCTGCCAGCTCTGGAAAATTGCACTGTTGTTTCGCTATCCTTTGGGACGGAAAACCAATGCGGCAAAAAAGCCGAACACAATCGCAGCGGAGACGCCTGCGCTGGTCACCTCAAAAATGCCGGTGATGATCCCCACCAATCCATGTTTTTCCGCCTCCGCCAGCGCACCATGCACCAGTGCATTGCCAAAACTGGTAATGGGGACTGTGGCCCCGGCGCCGGCAAACTCGATCAGCGGATCGTACAGGCCGAGGCCATCCAGCACGGCCCCGGCCACCACCAATGAGGACATGGTGTGGGCTGGCGTCAGCTTGACGACATCGAGCAAAAACTGGCCGATGAGACAAATGGTTCCTCCTACCAAAAACGCCCAGAAAAACGTCACGTTATCCCTCCTCATTCGGCTCTGATTCGATTGCCACGGCGTGGGCAATGCACGGAATGCTCTCTCCCTGCTGATAGGAGATGGGAGAAAGCAGCGCACCCGTCGCCACCACCAGGATTCGTCTCCACTTGCCCGCCTTCATTTGGTTGAGCAGATGGCCATACGTGACGGTAGCGACACAGCCGCATCCGCTGCCGCCCGACCAGACGACAGGATTGTCGCCGTAAATCATCCGGCCGCAGTCCTGGTAACGATCCAGCGGAATGTGGAGATTGTGCTTGGGCAGCAGTTCCGACAGAATGGAATGGCCCACCTTCCCCAGGTCTCCGGTCACCACCAGGTCGTAATGATCGTGGGGCAGCCCCAGGTCGCGGAAATGAGCTTCCAGCGTATCCAAGGCAGCAGGTGCCATGGCCGCTCCCATGTTGAACGGATCGGACAACCCCATGTCCACCACACGCCCAATCGTGGCGGCCACGACATGCGGTCCTTTTCCCTGGCGGGCGATGACCGCCGCTCCCGCCCCTGTGACCGTCCATTGAGCGGTGGGCGGTTTTTGCGAACCATATTCGGTCGGGTAGCGGTACTGCTTTTCCGCCGATCCGTTGTGGCTGGCGGTTGCGGCCAGCACGTAATCGGCCGACTGGCTATCCACCAGCAGGGACCCCAGTGCCAGACTTTCCATCGCGGTAGAGCAGGCTCCAAACAGGCCCAGATAGGGAATCCCCAGCGTGCGAGCCGAAAAATTGGCGGTGATAAGCTGGTTCGTCAGATCGCCGGCGAGCAGGAAGTGGATGTCGTCTTTTCGCAGCATCGCCTTTTCCACCGCCTTGTCGCAGGCTTCCTCCAGCAAGACCCTCTCGGCCTTTTCCCAACTGTCCTGCCCCATCATCAAATCGCCGTGCAGCGTGTCAAAATCGTCGGCCAACGGTCCTTTGGCTTCAAACGGGCCGCCGATCGCGGCCGCCCCGACGATCACCGGCCTGGAAGGAAAGACCCATGATTGATGCCCCTGTCTCATGCTCTACCCTCCCATTTTCATCAGCGTTTTAATCAACCCGATCACAAACGCGGACGTCACCCCAAACACGATGACCGATCCGGCCAGTTTGAACATGTTGCCGCCCACCCCGAGCACAAAACCTTCGCTGCGATGTTCGATCGCCGCCGATGCGATGGAGTTGGCGAAGCCGGTCACCGGCACGCTGGTTCCGGCCCCTGCCCACTGGGCGATGCGATCGTACACCCCGAGTCCCGTCAACAGGGCGGAGAGAAAAATCAGCACTGCCACGGTAGGGTTGCCTGCTGTTTTTTCGGTAAAGTGAAAGTAATGGATAAAACCTTCTTGAATGGCCTGCCCCAGCATACAGATCAGTCCGCCGACGAGAAACGCCCGGACAAAGTTTTTCAACAAGGGGCGCGGCGGTTCGTGCCGTTTGGCCAACTGCTGATACTGCTGCTGGGTGGGCGTCAGCTTTTTCTTTTTTTGGTCCGTCACCTATACCCCTCCTTTCCTCATTGGGTCAAGAGCGGCTTCACCTGATCAATCACGCGCTGCAGATGCTCCGCGTCCTTTTCGTAAACCTGCTTGGCCTGCTTGTCTTTCGTCGACAAGGCAAACATCTCCAGATCGGCCTGGCACTTTTTCAGAAGCGCGTAGGTCAGCTTCAATGCTTGGGGGGGAGGCACATTGATCTTGTCATCGTACAAATCCAAATAGAGCTGTCCAGCCCGGTCTACCTGGCCAAGAAACACGTTCTCCAGGGCCACACCCGCTTTTTGCAGTTCCATGCGCAACCAGTTGCGGTTTAGTCCCAGATTGGCCAGCGATTCGTCCATGATGGTGCCGTCCATGATCACCGCCTGTGGTTCCTCCGCCTGTGCAACAGGCAGGTCGAGATCCTGCGGGGTGACCGGCCGATGCTGTGATTTGAGCAGTACGCTAATTTCGCCGTTCGTCTCCATCAGCGCAAATTCCACGTCCGCCAAGCGAAACACGTTTTTCATCCGCAGTTGCTCCATCAGGTCTTCCGCCGTCAGCCGCTCTTTTTTCAGGTTGTCTTCCAAAATCTTGCCGTCCTTGATCAGAATGGTAGCCTTTCCTTCCACTACGTCCCTGATCTTCTTGCTTTTCAGCGAAAGCCACTCTATGGCTACCGGAATGAGGGCAAAGATCGTCATGGCGACGAGGCTGTGATAGATCGGACCGTCCATGTCGCTGGCCATGAATGCCGCAATGGACCCGATCGAAATGCCCACGATGTACTCGATGTATGTAAGCTGTCTGATCTGCCGCTTGCCGATCAGCTTTGTCAAAATGAACAGGTACACCAGTGCCACGACGGAGCGGATGACAAGGTTGAGCCACTCAGGCATTGTGTTCACCTCCTGGCTTGACGCGGGAGAGGAGAGAGCATGCCTCCCCCCGTCCTGCGAACAAACCGTTTAAAATCCCTTGTATTGAGGTTCTTCGTTTTCCAGTTCCGTTACCCGCTGCTGCAGATTGTCGATGATCGACTGCGTCTGCTGGGCCGCTTGGGTGTACAATTGTTTGGCCTGTTGATTTTGCGTGCTGAGTGCAAACTGCTCCAGGTTGGCCTGTGCCCCTTTCAGGCTGGCCAGCGTTTGTTTTACTTGCGATGCGACGGTCATTTGCCTTCACCTCCTAGCACCTTTAGATTCAGCAAAGGGGGGCAAAATATTCTCCTATGATGTCCATCCACTTTTTGTAATTTTTTACAGGTGATCAAACAAAAAGGAAAGACACCCGAACAGGTGCCTTTCCACATCCAACCTATTTGGTTATGCACGGCCAGCAAGTTGTTGTTCAGCGAAGGACACCAGACGCTTGGTGATCTCTCCTCCGACAGAACCGTTTTGACGGGAAGTGGTGTCTGGGCCAAGTTGTACACCAAACTCGGCAGCGATTTCATACTTCAGTTGGTCCAGAGCTTGGTTGGCTTGCGGCACCAGCAGGTTGTTGCTGGAACGGTTGTTGTTCGGCATCTGTGTTCACCTCCTCGTTGTTTGTAGCTTTAATATGTGTGATGGCCGATAGCTTCATGCATTGTCAGAGCAGGGATTTCACTGGCAATTTATAGCGTTATAGCGAGAGCAGAAAGTCGGCGATGCGCCGGGCCGCATCGGGTTGACGCAGAGCATCCATGCGGCGAACCATCTCCTCCCGCTCTTCCGGATAGCACCGCCAGCGAACGATCAGACGCGCAATCTCCTCGGGCCGTTCTGCCCACGCAGCGGCCTTATGCTGGAGTAA
This sequence comes from Brevibacillus sp. MCWH, assembly GCF_013096935.1. NCBI lineage: Bacteria > Bacillati > Bacillota > Bacilli > Caryophanales > Paenibacillaceae > Brevibacillus > Brevibacillus sp. MCWH. The sequence goes on from NZ_SDLF01000035.1 coordinate 5,202, forward strand.
AAACGACAAATTGTGGCGCTCTTGCCCCGGCAGCGGCCGATACAGGATCAGCGGTGTCCGGAGCGCCAGCGCTTCCGCACAACTGATGCCGCCCGGCTTGGTGACATAGGCATCGGCTGCGCCGATCCACTCCCAAATGGACGGCTCGTATCCTTTTACCACGAGGCGGTGCAGCGGATGAGGCTGCCCGGCGAGCAGCGACAGCCGCTGCCTGATCGGCTCGTTTTTTCCCGTGATCACCACGATGTGCAGCGGTTCCGGCACGTTCAACAAGGACCGGACAACTTCCTCCATGCCGCCGTGGCCGCCCTCTCCCCCGCACACCAGTACGGTAAACTGGTCGGGCGACAGTCCCGTCCGCGCTTTCCAATACGCTTTCTCTTCCCGCGCCGCCGCAGCAAACACCGGACGCACCGGAATGCCGTATACGTGAATCCTTTCCCGTTTTACGCCGTGACGGCGCTCCAGAAGCTCCGCCAGCCGCTCGTGTGCCACGACGTAACCGTCAATCTCGGGATGCACCCAAAACCTGTGGACGTGGAAATCGGTCGGTATGCTGACCAGCCGGAACCGCTTGCCTGCCTTTTTCCTGGCGTGTGCCAGGGCGGGCAAGCAGTAGGCGTGAGTGGCGGCGACGACGTCCGGCTGTTCCCGTTCCAACAGGTCGCGGATAAGACGTCTCGCCAGAAAGGCCCCTATCGGCTTGGCGAGGGCCGTACCCCACATCTGCTCGCGGTCGTACAGACGCTGCCAGAGCGTTGGACTATAGCGCAGCATCTGCCCATAAAAAAAACGGGACAACTCCCGCAATGCCGGGCTGGCCGCCTGCAATCCGCCCTCCACGCGGGCGTACACGTCGGGGCAGCGTTCCACCACCGCCTCGCGCAGCGCTTCCGCCGCCATCCGGTGTCCGCTGCCGGCCCATTCCTCGGTTACAACCAGCAGGCGCTTCCCGTTCACTGCCGATCACCCGCCGGTTCCTGCTGCCGTGGCAGATAACGGCGAAGCAACTCCTCTTTGGACATGTACACCCGCTTCAGCGGCATCTCCCGGTCCCAACGCTGAATGCGCCGCTTGCCGTCGGGATGGATCAGGCGCACCATCAGTCTGAGATACCAGCGCTTGTAGCGAAAAAACCAGTTCATCGGCACGTCCGAGATGGAAAACCCGAGCGGTTTCACTCCCTTGTGCAGCATGGTGGTACCGACGATGCCCTTGATGCGGTCCCGATCCTTATGCCCATCCAGATACGCCGCCAACTGCGGCAGGGAGCGCATGATGTGATGACGGAGCAGCAAGACCAGCCGCAGGTCGTCCTTTACGCCTTGGCTTTGCTTGGCAAAATAGTAATTGTGGATATGCAGTTTCAAAATCAGATCCCCGTCGCGAATGACGCGTTGATCGGATGTAACGAGCGGCTCACCCCGGTAGCGCAATAAAACGACACGAAATATGTTGTTGTCTTTGTCAACGTATCTGAGCCGCGTGCAGCGTTGGTAGATCGTGTCCCAAACGCCCCACAACATCAAGATACCCGTATTCATCAGCGATCGGATCCTTTCATCGTCAGGCTTTCTTCTTACCCTGTAGTATGCCCCGATCCTTCTCGCGAAATCACCGGGAACACCGCTCGCCCTCCCTCGTCTCCCTACGTTTTTCCGAAGCGGCCCAGTGCCATTACCGCCACCGCCACCAACAGCGGCAGCCAGGCGTGGTTCAGAAGAAGCGGGTTAAGTGCGTTCCAAACGTACGGATCTTCCAGACACATGTCCGTCGCAGTGTAGGCCAGAATGCCTCCGCCGACGATCACCAAGCTGTGGAAGCGGTTCATCAGCCGCGAAATCCAGGTGCTCCCCCACATCAAGAGGGGAATGCTCATGCCCAGCCCCAGGATCACCAGCACAATATCCCCATGGGCAGCTCCGCCCACTGCCAGCACATTGTCCAGGCTCATGACAAAATCGGCCAACAGGATCGTCTTGACTGCCTGGCCAACATTGCTGCCGTATCTGACCTCGATCGTCTCCTCCTGGCCCCCGCCGAAGATCAATTTGCAGGCAATCCACAGGAGCAGCACCCCTCCCACCGCCTTGACCAGCGGAATGTCGAGCATCCAGGTGGCCATGCCTGTCAGCAGGACGCGCATCAGGATGGCCCCGAGCGTTCCGTAGAGGACAGCCCGCCGGCGTTCCGGCTCCGGCAGTCTCCGGCAGGCCATGCCGATGACGACGGCATTGTCGCTGCTGAGCACGACGTCTATCAGAAAAATGTGCACGAACCCCAGCCAAAATTGCCCGTCCATCTCCGCCTCCCCTGCCCGTCTGAGTTTGTCCTTCTTACTCTATGCGCCTGTTTGCGGACTAATGAGCGCTTTTCTTTCCGAAAAAAGGCGAGAAAACGCGTTTTTTGTAGAAAAATACTTCCATAAAAAACATTTTAATGTGAAAAATAGGATAAACATACCTTGTTTTTCTGGGCGTCCTTCCGTACGATTAAAGTTGGGGTGGGAAAAGCTATGGCGGAAACAGTGTCTCTAAATCTTCACGATGTTTCACAGAAAATTCTTGATATGACGCCGACGATCACGACGCTGTGGCTGCAGGAAATCGTGATCAGCATGGATACTCCGTTGACGATTCCCCGCAATTTTGCCGAGAAGCGGACTGTGCTCCTGGCTCGCTATCTGGTGGAAGACGTCGACGGTGACATGCAGGCCTGGTCGCTGGACATGGGCGAGTGGATGCGCTCACAGGAGTTCCCGTTTTCATCGATTTTGCGTACGTACCAGTTGTACCGGAACGTATTCTGGCGGGTCCTCCGTCCGGAACTGCAGCAATGGTCGTTGGCGCCGGAAGAGATGCTGTACCTGGAAACTCAGTTGGGAAAAGCCATGGACGAGAGCGTCTACTGGGCTGTGTACCACTTCGAGCAAATGATCAACAAGGAGCTCGTCCAAAAGGAAGAAACCATCTCCTATTTGCACAACGACAAATTAACCATGCTGGGCAAAATCGCTGCCAACATGGCTCATGAACTGCGCAATCCACTATGCGCGATAGAAGGCTTCCTGAAGCTGATCTCCGAATCCACCCAGGGGCAGGACAAGCTGCAGTCCTACATCCAGGTGGTCATGCACGAATTTGAAAATTTGCACCGGCAGATTACCGGCTTCCTCAGCTTTTCGAAAAAGCCGATTCTGGACGAGGTATACAAGACGGTGGAAATCAGACAGGTCCTCTACGACGTGGAACTGCTGATTACGCCGCGGCTGGTGGGGGAAAACATTTGCTTTGACAAGCACATTGAACCGTGTACCCTGTACTGCTACGAAGAAGGTCTCAAGCAGGTGATGGTCAATTTGCTCAACAACGCCATTGATGCCGTCCAGACCCGTCTGAACAAGTCAATCCGCGTCATCTCCCACTGCGAGGGCGGATGGCTGCAGTTGACCGTCGAAAACAACGGAGAAATGATCCCGGCGGAGATCGTGGAAAATCTGTTTCAGCCGTTTTTCACCACCAAGCAGAACGGCACGGGGATCGGTTTGTCCATCTGCAAAAACATCATTGAAAAGCACAACGGCACCATCTCCTGTGAATCGACGGAGGAGTCCACCCGCTTCATCGTGAGGCTGCCGATTGCTACTGACCGTCTTTCTGCGTTCAGTTGAACGGCCGTCGACGAAAAAAAACCTCCTGCACGGTGCAGGAGGCGAGGCAAGAGATCCGTTACCTATCGGGTAAGCGATCTTAGCCTTACTCTACACGAAAACATATGTTTCTACCACCCTTAACCATCTTACATTTTTCGACAAATTTAAACAAAGGGCTGTTGCAGCCAAACGCTCTCCACCACATACAAAAAACAGACGGACGATACATGTCCGTCTGTTTTGCATTGCGTATGGAGCGGGTGATGGGAATCGAACCCACGCGACCAGCTTGGAAGGCTGGGGTTCTACCACTGAACTACACCCGCACGGCGTGTATTGGTGCCGAGGACCGGACTCGAACCGGTACGGGAGAAACTCCCGACAGATTTTAAGTCTGTTGCGTCTGCCTATTCCGCCACCCCGGCGCTGTTTTGGCCCTCCCCCAAAAACGTCCGCCTGCTCCCTGGGAGCATCCGTTCCTTTTTGGGAAAAAACATGGTCGGGAAGACAGGATTCGAACCTGCGACCCCTTGGTCCCAAGCCAAGTACTCTACCAAGCTGAGCTACTTCCCGTTGCATGGGGAGATGCGGAGGTGGAGGAGTGACAGAAACGGCGTGGCCGGTTCGCTTCCCCCAGCAACCTCTTCACCTCTAAATGATGGCGTGCCCTGAGAGATTCGAACTCCCGACCTTTTGATTCGTAGTCAAACGCTCTATCCAGCTGAGCTAAGGGCACATGTTTAGATAGAAATAAAAATGGAGCGGACGACGGGTCTCGAACCCGCGACCTTCGCCTTGGCAAGGCGACGCTCTACCAATTGAGCTACGTCCGCATTCGCAACACCCCGACAAAAGCCGTTTGGGCTTGAAAAGCTTTCGCCTTTTGGGGATATGGTGCGGTCGAGAGGACTTGAACCTCCACGGTGTTGCCACCACTAGAACCTGAATCTAGCGCGTCTGCCAATTCCGCCACGACCGCACGATATGAAGTTTTCGCCATTCACCATGCTGCTGTCTTCCCACAGCATTTTGCGTAAAAAACTGGTGAGCCATGAAGGACTCGAACCTTCGACCCTCTGATTAAAAGTCAGATGCTCTACCAACTGAGCTAATGGCTCATATTCATGATAAGGAGAAATGGTGGGGAGAGACGGATTCGAACCGCCGAACCCAGAGGGAGCAGATTTACAGTCTGCCGCGTTTAGCCACTTCGCTATCTCCCCATGTTCATTCTCCTGGTGCCGGCGATAGGAATCGAACCCACAACCCCCTGATTACAAGTCAGGTGCTCTACCAATTGAGCTACACCGGCGTACCTGGGTTATTATAGCACACCCATTGTCGATGTCAACTGTGTGTTAACGCAAGTAGGTGGCGTACATTTTCAAAAAGCTGGCGGAGCTGACGGGACTCGAACCCGCGACCTCCGGTGTGACAGACCGGCGTGAACTCCAGCTTCACCACAGCTCCAGATTTGGTTGCGGGAGCAGGATTTGAACCTGCGACCTTCGGGTTATGAGCCCGACGAGCTACCAGACTGCTCCATCCCGCGACGGTGAGAAATCATTGTGTAAGAGTGGTGGAGGCTGACGGGATCGAACCGCCGACCCTCTGCTTGTAAGGCAGATGCTCTCCCAGCTGAGCTAAGCCTCCATATGGTGACCCGTAGGGGATTCGAACCCCTGAATGACAGCGTGAAAGGCTGCTGTGTTAAACCACTTCACCAACGGGCCATATGTAATGGTGCTCCCGACAGGAATCGAACCTGCGACCTCTTCCTTACCATGGAAACGCTCTACCGACTGAGCTACAGGAGCAGATGAATGGCTCCTCGGGAGGGACTCGAACCCCCGACCGATCGGTTAACAGCCGATTGCTCTACCGACTGAGCTACCGAGGAACGTTGAAGACTTCGCGCCTTCAAAACTGGATATGCATGGTGGCAAAGGATCATGGAGTGGATAAGTCCTCGACCGATTAGTATTCGTCAGCTCCACGCGTTGCCGCGCTTCCACACCGAACCTATCAACCTCATCGTCTTTGAGGGGTCTTACCAGCTTGACGCTGTGGGAAGTCTCATCTTGGAGGGGGCTTCACGCTTAGATGCTTTCAGCGCTTATCCCGTCCGCA
>NZ_SDLF01000036.1:0-10546 GCF_013096935.1 Brevibacillus sp. MCWH
CCACTTTGCGAGGACTGAAAAAAGTGACAATGCAGGCGATGCTTGTCTTTGCTTGTATGAATTTAAAAAAACTGGCCAATTGGCTATGGAAGGCAGGCAAAGGGAGGCACAATGCCTTTCATTTTCGCTTCATTTTCGAATACATACAGGACAAAAACTCCCTCGACTGCCAATGGTAACGAGGGAGTTTGTCTGCAATCTGGAAGCGGCTGAAGAAGCCGCTTTCATTTATTTTGAGTCAGCGTGCCGGCCGAGCTGTTGGGAAGAGCGCAGTCACTCCCCCTGCACTTCTTTTGCCCCCCGGTGCTGCTCCGCGCTTTTTTTCCGCAGCGCCTGATCCCGTTTTTGCTTCAGCGGGGAGTTTGACATGGCGTAAAACAGCATGCCGAAACCGGCCAGTCCCAATACGATGCCGATGATCAGATACAGGGTCGACATCAACCCGGACCACCTCCTTTTTCCACGTCGGACATGATTGTGCCGCCGAACTGTGCTATAATTGGTTCGTCGTTTACCCGTAAAAAAACGCAGGGAGGATTTGCTTGATGACTCAGCACACGTCTGTCGATCAACTGGCGATCAACACGATCCGCACGCTGGCCATTGACGCTATCGAAAAAGCCAACTCCGGCCACCCGGGGATGCCGATGGGAGCGGCACCGATGGCGCATGTCTTGTGGAGCCGTTTTATGAAGGTAAACCCGCGCAATCCGCAATGGATCAACCGGGACCGCTTCGTGCTGTCTGCGGGACATGGTTCAATGCTATTATACGCCATGCTGCACCTGATGAAATACGATGTTTCGTTGGAAGACATACATAACTTCCGCCAATGGGGCAGCAAGACTCCAGGCCATCCGGAGTACGGTCACACGCCCGGCGTGGACGCGACGACCGGTCCGCTGGGTCAGGGGATTGCCATGGCTGTCGGGATGGCGATGGCGGAGAAGCACTTGGCGGCTGTCTACAACCGCGACGGGTTTGACATCGTCGACCACTACACCTACGTCATCTGCGGCGACGGCGATTTGATGGAGGGCGTCTCCAGCGAGGCCTCTTCGCTGGCCGGCCACCTGAAGCTGGGCAAGCTGATCGTGCTCTACGATTCCAACGACATTTCGCTTGACGGCGAGCTGTCCCGTTCCTTCTCGGAAAATGTGGCGCAGCGCTACCAGGCGTACGGCTGGCAGTACCTGCGCGTCGAGGACGGCAACGATCTGGCGGCGATCGAGGCGGCCATCGCCGAAGCGAAGCAGGATCTGGATCGCCCGACCCTGATCGAGGTAAAGACGGTGATCGGTTACGGCAGCCCGAACAAAGGCGGCTCCAACGCGTCCCACGGCGCACCGCTGGGCAAGGAAGAAGTGAAGCTGACCAAGGCAAACTACCAGTGGCCGCATGACGCAGAATTCCACGTTCCTGCGGAAGTAGCCGACTACTACGCCAAACTGGCGGCAGCAGGTGAACAAGCGGAAGCGGCATGGCGCGAACGCTTTGCCGAATACGCCAAGGCGTATCCGGAGCTGGCCCGTCAGTTCCAGACGGCTGCGGACGGTCAACTGCCGGCTGGTTGGGACAGCCAACTGCCGACCTACGAAGCGGGAACCAAGCTGGCCACCCGCGCTGCATCCGGCAATGCGATCAACGCGTTGGCCAAAACGGTTCCGTACCTGTTCGGCGGTTCCGCTGACCTGGCTCACTCCAACAACACCATGATCAAAGAGGCGGGGAACTTCCTGCCGGGCAGCTACGACGGCCGCAACATCTGGTTTGGTGTGCGCGAGTTTGCGATGGGAGCTGCCCTCAACGGGATGGCGCTGCACGGCGGACTGAAGGTATACGGCGGCACGTTCTTCGTCTTCTCCGATTACCTGCGTCCGGCCATCCGCCTGTCCGCGCTGATGAAGCAGCCGGTGGTCTACGTCTTCACGCACGACTCGATCGCCGTCGGGGAAGACGGACCGACGCACGAGCCGATCGAACAGCTCGCTTCGCTGCGGGCGATGCCGGGTCTCACAGTGCTGCGTCCGGCCGACGCCGTGGAGACCAATGAAGCGTGGAAGTACGCCATCTCCCGCACGGATGAGCCAGTCATCCTGGTGCTGACGCGTCAAAACCTGCCGGTGCTCAACGAAACGATCGAGAAGGCTGCTGAAGGGGTAGGCAAAGGGGCCTACGTACTGGCCGACGCGCCGGACGGCAACCCGCAGCTCGTCCTGATCGCCACCGGTTCCGAAGTCTCCCTCTGCATGCAGGCTCGCGAAGTGCTGGCCGCCAAAGGCATTCAGGCGCGCGTTGTCTCCATGCCGAGCTGGGAGCTGTTTGAACGGCAGCCGCAGGAGTACCGCGACGCCGTGATCCCGCCGACGGTAAAAGCCCGTCTGGCTGTGGAAATGGCCTCTCCGCTGGGCTGGGAGCGCTATGTCGGCGACGGCGGCAAAGTGCTGGGCATCAACCAGTTTGGCGCATCCGCTCCGGGCGAACGGATCATGACAGAGTACGGTTTTACCGTGGACAACGTGGTGGCAGAAGCGGAAAAGCTGCTCAAGTAACGATCCCTTTTTGTAAATACTCTTATTGCGTGAAAAAGCCTGTTCTCCTTGGGAGACAGGCTTTTTCCAGTGACAAACGGGCGCAGATATGGAATCATAGACGGGGGGCGGACAGAAACTTTTTTGAAAAGGTTCCGTCTATATGATGTGGGAGAGAGAAAGTAACCAGGAGGTCATTCATGGCAACAAAGGCCAAGCAACGAGGGAAGAAGAAAAAGAAGAAATTGCTGATGTTTGCCGTATCCTTTACGGTCTTTCTAATCTTCAGCGTCATCGGCGGATACTTTGTCTTGCTGTACGCCGGTGAAAAAATGATTGAAACGCAGATACAGAAACTGGAGGCACTGAAATCGGAGCCTACGGTGATTTATGACAAAGACGGTAATGAAATCACGAAACTGCTGCGTGAAAAGAACACCAAATACGTACCGCTCACCCAGATGCCGGATCATTTGATCAACGCCTTTATCGCAACAGAAGACCGTCGCTTCTTTGAGCACAAAGGCGTGGACATGTTCCGGATCGGCGGCGCGATCATCAACGACATCCGCAAGGGGTCGCTCGCGGAAGGGGGCAGTACGATCACGCAGCAGCTCGCACGACGAGTATTCCTCTCCCTGGAACAGACGTTTTGGCGCAAGACGAAGGAAGTCTGCATCGCTATGGCCTTGGAACGCCGATATTCCAAGGATCAGATTCTGGAGATGTACCTGAACCAGATTTACTTCGGGGAAGGCGCCTACGGCGTGGGTGACGCCGCCCAGCGCTATTTTGACAAAGATGTAACCCAGCTCGATCTGCACGAGTCGGCCATGCTGGCGGCCATTCCGAAAGCGCCGACCACCTACTCGCCGTTTAACAATCCGGACAAGGCGAAATTGCGCCGCGACACCGTGCTGCGCCTGATGAGCGAGCAAGGCTTCATCACCCAGGAGCAAAAGGTGACGGCCCAAGCCAAACCGGTGCCGGAAGAGACCGATGAGACGAAGGCAGGCGGCGGGTTGAAAAAAGGCTACCGGGCGTTTTACGACTACGTGATCCGTGAGGCCGAGGCGAAGTACGACGTTACGGAAGAGGATCTGTACCGCGGCGGCTGGAAGATTTACACCACGTTCAACCCGAAAATGCAGGACGCCATGGTGGAGGCGTATGACAACCCGGCCAACTTCCCGAAACCGGGGCCGCAGCGGGCCGTGGAGTCAGCGATGATCGTCATCGACGCCAAAACCGGCGGCATCGCCGCAATGATGGGCGGCCGCGATTACAAGCCAAAAGGCTTCAACCTGGCGACCGACATGCAGCGCCAGCCTGGTTCGTCGTTCAAGCCGCTGGCCGTTTACGCGCCGGCAATCGATTCGGATTCCAAATGGGGCCCTAATTCGTCGCTCTCCAACAAGCGGCAGGATTTCAACGGCTACGAGCCGCGAAACTACAACAACAAGTACAGCGATTCCGTCAGCATGACCCGCGCTGTGATCGATTCGTTGAACGTGCCGGCGGTCTGGCTGCTGAACGAAATCGGCATCGGGACCTCGTTGAAGTATCTGGAAAAATTCGGCATTAACCTGTCGGAAAAAGACCGCAACCTGGCGATCGCGCTGGGCGGTCTGGACAAAGGGACGTCGCCGTTGAAAATGGCGCAGGCGTACACGGCTTTCCCCAACAGCGGGGTGGTGTCTGAAGCGCACGTGATCGAGCGAATGGAGAACGAACGGGGCGGCATCCAGAAAGTTTACCAGCCGAAACAGGAGCAGGTGATCAAACCGGAAACGGCATGGAAGGTACACACCATGTTGGAGCGTGCGGTCAAGGAAGGGACGGGACGCAACGCGCGGATTTCCGGCCGCCACGTTGCCGGAAAAACCGGGACGACGCAGTCCCTCATCGGCAACAGCAGCGTCAACAAGGACGCCTGGTTCGTCGGGTACACGCCGGAGTACGTAGGCGCGGTCTGGATGGGCTATGACAAGGAAGATGCCCAGCACCTGATGCGCGAGGGCAGCAGTCTGACGGCCAAAATGTTCGCCACTGTCCTGAAAAAAGGCCTGAAAGGAGAACCGGTACGGGATTTTGAACCGCCGGCAGGCATGAAGCGGTACGAAGAGGAGAAAAAAGAGGCTGCTTCCGTGCACCTCTCCGCCGACCTGACCCTGGAAGGCAACTCGCTGAAAGTGATATTGACCTGGTCCGGCGGGGATGACGACTATACGTACGACGTGTACCGCGTATCTCCGGACAATCCGGACAATCGCCAGTTGATCGCCGCCGGAGTGAAGGATAACAGGCACGTGGATACGCTGGACTCTCCGGTCATGTACAAGTATGTCGTCGTTCCCCGCGATGCGGATGGCAGGGAACTGGAGCCGTCCAACATCGCTGAAATCAACACGAAGCAATTGGAGCAGCTGCTGCAGGAAGGGGAGCACCACGACGACAGCGGCACGCATGAGGACGACGGCACGGTCGAGGGAGGAAACGGCCAGTACCCGTCCACCGGAACAGAGGGACAGGACGGAACCGGTCAGCCTGCAGACGATCAGCCTTCTGGCGGCGAAACGCCGGTGATTCCGCCGGATATCGTCCAACCAAACGGCCAGCAATTGCCCCCGAACGGCATTGAGCTGCCGCCGCCGCCGCCCGAAGATGCGGGAGGCGGCAGGCACTCGCCAGGAAACGGCCGCAACCGCTGACAGTGGAAATCTGCTGAACAGTTAGCATATTTTCGACTATTTGCACTTCCTCTCCCGCGTGGTACAATACACATAAATCGGGAGACAGGAGGGACGGTCTATGACAGACTTCGCACAAGTGGATTTGCAGGCGTTTTTTGTAGAGCAGTTGCGGCGGGCCAAGGTAAATTTTGAACGTGCTCTCGACTGTAAACACACCGATTTTGACGATTTGTATCCGTATATGAACGAACAGCCCCAGTTCTTCTGGTATAAACGCTACGTGGCGTGGTCCGAACTGCTGACTGTCGTCCGTCTGGCCGAAGAGTTGGGGATCGCGTGGACGAACGAATTCAGCAGCCAGCAGGTGGAGTTTATCAAAGGCAAAGTCCTGCAGGGCAAAGTGCTGGATCAGTGGAATCCGGAAGAAGAACAGGAAGAAGAATCCCTGAGCCATATGGAAGAATAAGCAAAGCGCGTTCCCGCAGCGGGAGCGCGCTTTTTTGCCGACGGTTCGCCTGTTTTCTGTCCACCGGATGCAGGAGAGCCTCTGCCCCCATTCCGGATTGGGACAGCAGCATGTTCGTCCATCCTGTTAATGAAGCCAATGATAGACGACGCGGGGCGTTTCCTCGTCGCGGCCTGCTGGCAGGACAAACGCTGCCGGGTTGGCCCACCGGGGCACGGGAGCGGCATGGGCGGAGATGATCACTTCCGTTCCTGGCGCGACAAACGTATACAGTTCCTCGACGTCCCGGTTGTGCAGACGGATGCAGCCAAGCGAGACCGACTGGCCGATGCTGGCGGGATGGTTGGTGCCGTGGATGGCGTAGCCGTTCTGCTGAAAAATCAGGCCGCGCGTTCCGTAGATATCATCGGGACCGCGGGGATTGCTGATTTTTTGCAGTACGGAAAAGTAACCTGCCGGCGTCGAGCCGTTTTTGCCGATGGCGATCGGATAGCGCCGGACGAGGTGCGGTCCGCTGGTCAGCGTCATCGCGTGCGAGTCCAGGTGGACGTGGATCTGCAGCGGCGCGAGCGGCACCGACGGCTCCGGATAGCCGCGCAGCGGGACGACGTGGCGCATGCTTTCCCAGGCCGCTTCCCGGCGAAATGCAGCCGGCTGGTATGCCCAGTCCGTGGCTCCGTACCAGGCGGGCGTCGGAGGAATGTCCGGCAGGGCGTTGCCGGGATAGGCGCCAGCCAGATCGCTCAGCTTCTGGGGCAGGCTCCCTTTTCGTTGGTAGTGGCGGTACAGGGCGCTGCGCAGGATCAGCAGGTGTTCCAGCGTGCGCTGTTCTTCTGCGAGTTGGAGCTTGGCCGTCCGCACCGCCGGATGCTGATCGCAGGCGCAGGGACGGTCAAACCACTGCTGGCTCAAGACGGTGCGGCTGACGGGGTCATACCGCAACAGACCGTGCAGTTCTCCCGGCCGGTAAAACAACAGCGGCGTAAACAGCGGCGCTCCCGTCACTTCAGGGACAACCAGCACCGTGTACGGCTGTTTGAGCGCTGTACGCCGCCCGCTCACATAGTCGTACACGTGATGGCGCAGCTGCTTGCCGTCCGTGCCGGCCGGTACGGCGATCACTTCCACGTGCGGCCGCTCCTGGCCGGATGCGTTCTTTCCATTAGTAAATGCGGCGCCTGTCGAAGCAGCCTTATCCGGCTCAGACAAAAGCCCCGGTGAAAAGGCAAATTGAGCGTGGAAAAACAAAAGGGAGGCGAGCAGCAGGCGGATTCTGCCGGCCCACAACCCCCGCCGGCGTTTGCGCAGCAGGTCCTGATAGGCCGCGGCCGCTTCTTCCGAGTAAGGGCCGTGTTTGGCGTGCAGCGCCTGGCGGTACGCGGCCAGCGCCTCGTCTATTTCGTTTCGCATCTCCCGTTCGCGGCCGAGATGGTACCAGCCAATGGCAAGGTCGGGATGCCGTTCGACGAACCATCGGTAAAAGGCGAGGTCACTCTTGTCCGGATAGGTCATGTGAAACGCGCTTTTTTCCTGGAGAAATTGTGCCTTGTTCACCGCACTCCCTCCTTACTGGAAGTATCGGCCAGGAAGCGGGGAAACGTGAGAGTGGAGGAGAGATATATGTATTTGCATGCCATTATCCTGCGCAGGGAGCTGTTTCCCGCAAAAGGGGGGTACCCGTTTAGCCTGCCTGCGTACCAGGGTGTGGAGGAAATCCCCTTGACCAGCAGCGTCACCTTTTTTATCGGCGAAAACGGCTCCGGCAAGTCGACGCTTTTGGAGGCGGTGGCTTACCAGTGCGGTTTTCACACCGCCGGCGGCAGCCGTAACAACCTTTACCACGTAGACCGGGCAGAGGCGGCTCTGGGCGATTATGTCCTCCTTTCCTGGCGTCCAAAGGTGACCAACGGCTTTTTTCTGCGCGCGGAGAGCTTTTACCAGTTTGCCAGCCACATCGACGAGGTGGAGAAAGACTATCCCACCGGGTATCGCAGCTACGGGGGGCGGTCGCTGCATGAGCAGTCGCACGGGGAGTCGTTTTTCTCGCTGTTTGCCCACCGCTTTCGCGGCAAAGGCATCTACCTTTTGGACGAGCCGGAGGCAGCCCTCTCGCCGATGCGGCAGATCGCGTTTTTGTACCTGATGCAGGAGTTGGTGGAGGAAGGAGCCCAGTTTCTCATCGCCACCCACTCGCCAATCCTGATGGGCTTTCCGGGCGCCCGCATCCTCAGCTTCGACACATCACCGCTGACAGAGGTCCGCTATGAAGAGACGGAGCACTACCAACTGACCCGCCGCTTTCTGGAGAACCCCCGGGCCTTTTGGGACATCTGACGCGATTGCCCCGACAGTGTCTGTTTTCGCGGGGGCCGTTCGACGGCCGGTCCCCACTGGCGGGGCAGCCTGTTACGATCGTCCAGCTTAGTGGTACTGATCGATGCAAACGACGAGGGAAAAGTCGGCCCGCTCCAGCGCTTCCTCGTCCACAGGATGCGTGAATATTCGGAATGAAGGGCGGATGAGCGGTTCAAAGCGCTCCGCGTAGCGGGACAGTCCCGCCTCATGAAGCAGTGACAAGATTTGTTTTTTCATCGGTTCTCATCAACCTGTTCGTTTTTGAGGCGCCCGACATTCGTCTCACGCAGCAAGCTGATCAGCTCGCCCAGCTTGGCGTTGCGTTCCCGGTCGCTTTCCGTTTTTTGCTTCATGAAGCGGAGCAGGCTGACGAGAACGTACACGATGAACCCGTAAAAGGCGAGCGTCAGCAGCAGGGGGACGATCATGAAAAAAGAATGGTACTCTAACGCTACTGCTCCAAAATCCATCAAGATATTCCCTCCTTTTTTTGAAAAAAACGGCAAAAACCACGAACTATTTTATCATTACTTCGCACAGTCGGCAAACGAAAGCAGGCGCGACACTTCCCGTCTGTGTCCGTTTGTGAAGCATTCGTGAACAGACGCTCGTTTGGCGGCATGTTCCTGTATGGTTGCCTTGCCACCCGGAAGCCCATCTCATACAATAGAAAAATAACAAATTCTTTCAAAAATGGAGTTAAAAGCAATTTTGTGAACGAAGCGGAAGGAGTGCAGGCACATGATACGGGAACTTCATGCCGACCTGGTCATCATCGGCGGGGGCGTGGGCGGCTGTGCGGCTGCCTTGGCCGCTGCCAAACTGGGCAGAACCGTCGTCATGACGGAAGAAACATCCTGGATCGGCGGGCAGCTCACCAGCCAGGCCGTTCCGCCGGATGAACACCCCTGGATCGAACAGTTCGGCTGTACCCGCAGTTACCGGGCGTTTCGCGACGGCGTGCGCCGCTATTACCGCGATGTTTATCCGCTTACGGAAGCGGCGAGAGCCGTCCCGTACCTCAACCCGGGAAACGGATCGGTCAGCCGCCTCTGTCATGAACCGAAAGTGGCGCTGGCCGTTCTGCACCAGATGCTGGCTCCGTACGTCAACAGCGGCAGGGTGACCATACTCGTCCGGCACAGGCTTGCGGCGGCCCGCACCGTGGGAGACCGGATCGTCTCCGCGACCGTCACCCATCTGGAGACGGGGGATCGCGTGGAACTGGCGGCTCCTTATTTTCTCGACGCGACGGAGTGCGGCGACCTGCTGCCGCTGGCCGGTGTCGAATACGTGACCGGAGCGGAATCCGTCAGCGAAACGGGCGAACCCCATGCGCTGGAAGGGAACCCGCAGCCGATGGACATGCAGTCGTTCACGTATGTGTTTGCGATGGACTATCTGGAAGGGGAAGACCATACGATCGACAAACCGGCCAGGTATGAGTTCTGGCGGAACTACCAGCCCGATTTCTGGCCGGACAAGCTGCTGAGCTGGACAGGCGTCAAGCCGGATACCCATGAACCCGTTCGCTACGAGCTGTTTCCGGGGACGGACCGCTTCTCGCTGTTTCGCTACCGGCAGATTGCGGACAAGGACAACTTCACTGCAGGTTTGTACCCGAGCAGCGTCACGCTGGTCAACTGGCCGCAAAACGACTACTGGCTCGGCCCGATCATCGACGTCAGCGAGGACGAGCGGACGCGCCATCTGCATCAGGCGAAACAGCTCAGCCTGTCGCTCTTGTACTGGATGCAGACGGAAGCGCCCAGGCCCGACGGCAAACAGGGATATCCCGGACTGCGCCTGCGCCGGGACGTCCTTGGAACGGACGACGGATTTGCCATGTCCCCCTACATCCGCGAATCCCGACGGATCCGGGCGGAGTTTACCGTGCTCGAACAGCACGTCAGTCCGGCGTGCCGCCCAGACGGCAAGGCAGAGACGTTCGAAGATTCCGTCGGCGTGGGCTGCTACCGGATCGACCTGCATCCCAGCACGGGCGGCCGGAACTACCTGTACATTCCCTCCCTGCCGTTCCAGATTCCGCTTGGCTGCCTGATTCCCCTCCGGATGGAGAATCTGCTGCCGGCCTGCAAGAATGCGGGGGTCACGCACATTACCAACGGCTGCTTCCGGCTCCACCCCGTGGAGTGGAATATCGGCGAAGCGGCCGGCTTTCTGGCCGGCTACTGCCTCGAGCGGGGGATTTCCCCCCGCGCTGTCCGCAACATGCCGCAGGATTTGGCCGATTTTCAGCGGCTCCTGGTGCGGGAAGGCGTCGAGCTGGCCTGGCCGTCGATCGGCCCGGTCTGAGCACCAATCAAAAACAACAAGCGCGGGAAAGCCAACGCTGACCCGCGCTTGTTTCGGGGCGCCCGGCATGGGCGGTAGCTATAGGGTGAAAGTCCCGAACGGGGGTTGGCTGTACCAACCGTTAGCTTAAGGCAAGGGTGTCCGCCGTGAGGCGGAATCTGAAGGAAGCCGGCGGCAAAGTCCTG
>NZ_SDLF01000037.1:0-7740 GCF_013096935.1 Brevibacillus sp. MCWH
ACAATGAATTAACCGAGAAACAGCGGCTTTTTTGCATTTATTACGTAAAGAGTTTTAATGCTACACAAGCGGCAATCAAAGCAGGATACGCTCCAGAAAGCGCACATGTTGAGGGTAGTCGATTGCTAAGAAATGCTAAGGTTGCGGCAGAAATCAAGCGTATCAAAAAAGAAATGACAAATGGAGTTTTTATTGAAGCAATGGATGTATTACAAAAATACATCAAAATCGCTTTTGCTGATATTACTGATTTTGTTACGTTTGGTAAGAAAGAAATCACAATCGGTGAAGATGAAGAAGGAAATCCAATTACAAGGATGGTCAACTTTGTTGATTTTAAAGACTCTCACACGATTGATGGAACCATCATTACAGAAGTAAAACAAGGTAAAGACGGCGTGTCTATTAAGCTAGCCGACAAGATGAAGGCACTTGAAAAACTGTCGTTGTATTTCGATTTGTTCCCGGATAATTTCAAACGGAAGATCGAAGAAGAAAAACTCAAAATTGCTCATCATAAAGTGTTTGGGCCAGATGAGCAAGAAGAATTTGAAGATGACGGCTTCCTAGAAGCGTTAAATGGCAAGATCGAAGAGGTGTGGGATGATGAAGAAGCTTAAGCCCGCTCCTTTTTATTTTAAGCCATTTTCCAAGAAGCAACTCAAGGTGTTGACTTGGTGGCGCAAAGGTTCGCCAGTCAGCGACAAAGACGGCATCATATGCGACGGTTCCATTCGTGCTGGAAAAACCGTTGTGATGTCGCTTTCTTACGTCATGTGGGCGATGGATACCTTTAACGAGCAAAACTTCGGTATGGCAGGAAAGACGATCGGAGCATTGCGCCGAAACGTCATTACACCGCTCAAGCGGATGCTGAAATCGAGAGGATACAAGGTCAAAGATCATCGAGCAGATAACTATTTGACGATCACATTTAAAGGGAAAACAAACTATTTCTACCTGTTTGGCGGAAAAGACGAATCATCACAAGATCTCATTCAAGGGATTACACTTGCCGGGATGTTCTTTGACGAAGTAGCGCTCATGCCAGAGTCATTCGTCAACCAAGCAACCGCTCGTTGTTCGGTTGATGGAGCAAAGTTATGGTTCAACTGCAACCCAGCAGGACCGTATCATTGGTTTAAGGTCGAATACTTGGATAAACTCGACGAAAAAAACTTGCTCCATTTACATTTTACGATGGATGACAATTTATCGCTGTCCGAGCGGGTAAAAGAACGCTACAAGAGAATGTATAAAGGTATTTTCTATCAACGATACATTCTCGGTTTATGGGTGCTTGCGGAAGGGATTATCTACGATATGTTTAACAAAGACGAGCATGTCGTACCAACCGAGCCAAGACCTTATGAAAAGTACTATGTATCATGCGACTACGGAACACAAAACCCGACGACATTCGGCTTGTGGGGATATTACAACGGTATATGGTACAAGGTGAAAGAGTATCACTACGATGGTCGGAAAGAAAACAAGCAGAAAACAGACCAAGAGTATTATGAGGACTTGGTCAATTTTATTGCCGATATTGAGAAATATCGCTTTAAAGGTGTAATTGTCGACCCATCAGCCGCTTCATTTATCGCGTTATTGCGTCAGAAAGGAATCAAAGTCATCAAAGCTAAAAACGATGTACTAGACGGCATACGGAATGTGGCAACAGCACTAAACAAAAAGATGATTCTCTACAACGACTGCTGTAAAGAAACGTTCCGTGAGTATAGTTCTTATGTATGGGATGAAAAAGCGGCGGAGCGGGGTGAGGATAAGCCGGTCAAACAAAACGACCATCACATGGATGGTGACCGCTACTTTGTAAATACGGTGCTATTCGGCAACAAAGCCCGTGCGGTACCGTCATTGTACTAACGAAAGGGAGGTGAAACCGTGCGTTCAACGGTACAGTTATCTGTTTCCGAAGTTACGTCAGATATTATTAAGAAGATACTTGAATGGCACAAACCACACCGTGAAGCCATGTTAGGGCTATACAACCGCTATTTAGGTAGCGGATTGCCAATACAAAGTCGAACACTGCCAGACCCGAAAAAGCCAAACAACAAAATCCCAAACGATTACAGGGGATACATTATCAATCAAATCGTCGGCTACCTTTGGGGACAGCCGATTTCTTATAGTTTAGATACACGAAAGTATGAAGAAACAAAAGTGAAAGAGAACCAAGAGCGCATTTCCCGTTTCACTACCTTAAACACTATTGATGACCTAGATGGTGAAACAGGAAAACTTATGAGCATTTGCGGATACGCCGCTCGTTTGTTATACATCGACAAAAACGGCGAAGAGCGAGCGATGAACATCTTTCCTTGGGAAGCCATTTTCATTGAAGATGGCGGTGAGATTACACACGCTATCCGCTATTACACAGTAAAAGACCTTAATAACAACGAATATATGAAGGTCGAATGGTACGATAGCAAAAACGTCACATTCTTTATCGAGGATGATGGCGTTTTTATTATGGATTCAGAAGGTAGTCAACCTCATCTATTCGATTATGTGCCGCTTATCCGCTTCCAAAACAACGATGAAGAACAAGGGGATTTTGAAAAAGTCGAAGCGCTCATCGACGCATATGACAAAATCATTAGCGATTCAGTCAACGAGATTGAGACATTTGCTAATGCGTATATGGGCTTCAAAGGTGTACAAATTGACCAAGAAACCATCGAGAAGATGAAGCAGACAGGCGGTATTGAAATCGGCGAAAATGGCGATGTGTATTTCATTACCAAGAACATCAATGACACATTCGTTGAAAACCAAAAGAAAACTCTAAACGAAAACATCCATAAATTTTCCGCTAGTGTCGATATGTCTGACGAAAAATTCAGCGGCGGTGCTCAAACAGGAGAAAGTCGTAAATGGAAATTGATTGCGCTTGAGAACAAAGCGGGAACGAAAGCAATGAAGTTTGGCAAAGGGCTTCGCGAACAATTCAAGGTGCTTTGCAGTGCGTGGAAGAAGAAAAACATCGACATTGACTATCTCGACATCTTTTGGGAATTCAAACGAAATATTCCGATTGACCTTTCTTATGTAGCAGAATATGCGTCGAAGTTGAAAGGAATTCATAGCGATCATACGTTATTGTCACAAATTCCTTACATTGATGATGTTGCATATGAAAAAGAACTCATGCGACAGGAAAAAGAGGATATGATTGACCTAGATTCGTTTACGGATGACACCGAAACACAAGAACAAGAGGAGGTAAATCAATGAACTTTGGACAGGCGTTAGAAGCGTTGAAACGAGGTGTATTTTATGTGTAACAAAGAAGAAGACATAGTTTGGATGTTTATTACCGTTATGTTTTTTATTGGTGTTATATTTAGCGCTACTGGTATTGGATATTTGATTTATAAATTGCTTACTTGGATTTTTTAAGGAGCCTAACCATTCGGTTAAGGCTTTTAGTGAGAACGAACTCAAATGAGGGCGTTCTTTTTTATTTGCTTTCTTGTCCTGAGTAAGACGTTAAACTGCTCGAACAAAAACAGGACTTTGCAGGGGCTTATGCAACTGCGAAGGACGAAGGAGGAAATGAACAGATGGAAATCAATAAACAACCGTTCTATAAATCATTACTGCCATACCGTCTCGACCTTCAATTCTTTGCAGAAGGTGGAGATGGCGGCGATGGTGGAGACGGCAACCAACCAGCGGGAGATGGAGGACAGCCAGACGGCGGACAAGGCAACGCACAAGGGTTGCAATTAACACTTGATGCGGTGCAACAGTTCGTGAACCAAAATGACGAAGCGAAAAAGTGGTTGCAATCACTTACGGATTCACGTGTGACAGAAGCGATTAAGACCTACGAGAAAAAGACGCTTCCTAAAAAACTAGAGGAAGAGATTGCAAAACGTTATCCGCCAGAAACACCAGAGCAAAAACAGCTAAGGGAGTTACAGCAAAAGCTCGAGCAAATCGAGCAAGAAAAGATTCGCGAATCGCTACGCAATAAAGCTTTATCTGTTGCGACTGAAAAACAATTGCCGACAAAACTCGTTGACTTCTTCATCGGTCAAGATGAGGACACGACACTTAAAAACCTTTCTGTTTTAGAAGAAGTATTTTCAGCTGCTGTACAAAAAGCGGTAGAGGAGCGGTTCAAAGACGGCGGACGCAATCCAAAACCGTCTAATCCAGATGGAAAGCCGCTCACAAAAGAAATGATTGAGAAAATGACACCAGAAGAGATTAACGCAAATTGGGAACAAATTGAAAAATTCTTACAAGGAAAATAGGAGGATGATGTAACATGGCAATTAACAACTTTATCCCTACAATTTGGAGCGCACGTTTGCTACAAAACTTACAAAAAACATTGGTTTACGGTCAAGCGGCGGTTATTAACCGTGACTATGAAGGAGAAATCCGTGCATATGGTGATACGGTAAAAATCAACAACATTGGTCGTATTTCCGTTGGTGATTACACGAAAAACACCAACATGCCAGATCCAGAAACACTAACCGACGAAACACGTACACTTGTCATCGATCAAGCGAAATTCTTTAACTTCCAAGTCGATGATGTAGATAAAATCCAACAAAATCCAAAGCTCATGGATGAAGCGATGCGTGAAGCCGCTTATGCGTTGCGTAATGCCGCTGACCAATTTATCGCATCTCACTACACTGACGCATATCACCAAATCGGTAACGACGCTACACCAGTCGAACCAACGAAAAATGATGCATACGAATACCTTGTTGACTTATCCGTCAAATTGGATGAAGCGGATATTCCAGAGCAAGGCCGCTTTGTTATTGTTCCGCCGTGGTATGAAGGGTTAATGCTAAAAGACGACCGCTTTGTTAAAACAGGTAGCTTACCTGCGGAAGATCGTCTAGTAAACGGTGTAATTGGACGTGCCGCTGGATTCCTTGTTTTAAAATCCAACAACGTACCAAAAGTGACAGGACAAGGAGTAGTTGAAAACTACAAAATCATTGCAGGTCATAACATCGCATGGTCTTTCGCTGAACAAGTAAACCAAGTCGAAGCATACCGTCCAGAAAAACGTTTTGCGGATGCTGTTAAAGGCCTTCATTTATACGGTGCCCGCGTGACAAGACCTGGAGCGTTAGCTGTCTTGAGTGCGAAACGTCCTGCAAACGCATAATCTTTATGGGTGTAAAGTAGTTTGACCGAATGCCCGTTCTGTTGTATAATATTTACAAGGGGGTATTCGGTCATGACTATGGGTGTCTATTTAATTAGGAATAAGGTGAATAGGAAAGTTTATGTCGGTTCTTCCATTAGGATTGAGGAAAGATGGGAAGATCACATCAGAGAACTAAACGGAAATAGACATAACAATAGATACCTGCTTCACGCATGGCAAAAGTATGGTCAGGAAAATTTCTCTTTCGAAATAATTGAAACAACTGACGACGAATCATCGTTGATTGATTTGGAGCAGAAATGGATTGACTACTATCGTTCTTATGAGCGAGATAAAGGTTATAATTTAAGCCCAAGTGCTTATAACATACTTGGTTACAGATTTACAGAAGAACAAAGAAAACGTGTTTCCGAAGCGTTAAAAGGCAAAAGGAAAAGCGAAGAACACAGAAAGAAATTGTGGATGAACAGGAAAGTAACAGAAGAACAAAGAAGATTCATGTCCGAACTAGGCAAAAGGTGCAAAGGCAGAAAAATCGTAGGTGACCATAGCAGAAAGAAATCAGAAGCACAGAGAGGTTCAAAAAACCCAAGTGCTAAATATACAGAAGAACAAGTAATTGCGATAAGGAGAGATTTAGCTAATCACCTTCCTATGCATGTGATTGCTGAAAAACATAACGTTAGCTATCACTTTATTTACCGTATCCTTAAAAATATGTCTTGGACACATGTCCGATTAAATGAAGAATCCGAAAGAAAAATCCAACAATATAACGGAAGAATAGCAACAACCGGCCGTTCAAATCCAAACGCTAAATTAGACGAAGAAAAAGTAAGGCAAATTAAACAACTTCTTTCTGAAGGTGTACCTCAAGCAAAAATAGCGGAAATGTTTAATGTCGGCAAAAGTACAATAGTTAGCATAAGTACAGGAAAAACATGGAGCCACGTGGTTTAACGAGGCTCTTTTTTATTTTGTATTAGGAGGTGTCTAACATGTGGCTTGAAAACAAGAAAACAGGTTTGAAATGGTTTATTGTGAATGAGGACCATGCGAAACGACTGTTGAAAAGTGGTGACTTTGAGAAGGTCGAAGTAGAGGAAAAGAAACCACAGAAAAAAGCGCCTGCCAAACGTGATGAAGCATGAACCTTGAGAAAATCCAATCACTCATTGAGCAACTCACAAACAAGCTTGTCAAACAAAGCGAACGGGAGATTGTGAAGCGATACGCCACTTTATTAACTGAAATTCGTTTAGAGTTAGCGAAACTCTATGAGAAATACGAGATTGACGGAAAACTCACATACGCAGAGATGGCGAAATACGACCGCTTACGCAAGTTTATCGAGTATATCGACTATTTACTCAAGACGCTTTACAAAGACGTGAGAAAGACCGTTTATGACGTTCTAGGCGAATCGTATTTAGATGGATACTACTTAACCGCTTGGGCGGTAGAAACCGATACATTGAGCCGCTTGAGCTATTCTGTTGTGCGACCAGAAGTCATTACAGCTATGATTGAAAATCCGATTACAGGACTTACCCTGTCACAGCGGTTGGAAAAGAATCGGGCGGCCATCATCTACACGATACAGCAGGAAATCACACAAGGTCTAGTGAAAGGCGAAACGTACAAACAAATGGCGACACGAATTAAAGATGCGCTTGAAAATGACGCAACAAAAGCGATGCGGATAGTACGCACAGAGGCGCATCGGGCGGTTGAGACAGGGAAGTTGCAGGCCGCTGAACATGCTCATAAAAACGGTGTCATTATGGTGAAAGAATGGAACAGTATGCAGGACCAACGGGTTCGTGACCGACATAAGCATTTAGACGGCACAAAAATTCCGGTAGACGAAGAATTTAAAATCGGAAGTGACCGAGCAAAAGCGCCTGGATTGTTTAGTTTGCCCCAAAACAGTATTAATTGTCGTTGTTATCTTTCTTTTTCTGTCGAGAGAATAGAAAAAGTTGATGCTAAAGAACTTGAGGGAATGGCTTTTGAAACTTGGAAGAGGGAGCGGTTGAAAAGATGAAAGCGCATGAACAATTGGAATTGGAAATGGCGATTGACCAAACGAAAAAGATGTTGCCGATTTATCGAGAACACGCAAAAGCGGTATCACAAGTGTTGAAATCTTATTATGATGAACTTATCGCCGCTGGTTTTACAGAAGCGCAAGCACTAGAAATCGTTAAAAGTCATGGCGTTTATACCGGAGGAACACCTCGATAGGTGGTGGATGGAATGACATTAGATGAATTAAAAATCCGTTTAAAAATCCCTATCGAGGACACGTCACAAGACGCATATCTACAAAACGTTTTAGACGATGCAATTGACTATGTGAAGCAATACTGCCGCCAATCGTTTGACGAAGGATTGTCGCCAAACGTAAAGCAAGCGGTTGCTAAGTTGGTCAAAGCGTACCAAGAAAACAGCAATGTTGCTTCTCAATCATTAGGCGACATGAGTAAATCATTTTTCGAAGGCGGCACAATGAACGAAGTACACCGCTTGCTTGCTCCATATCGAAAGTTGCTGTTTAT
>NZ_SDLF01000038.1:0-6989 GCF_013096935.1 Brevibacillus sp. MCWH
GCACGAGAGAGTACGTCTGTGTCACGCGTGGCAGAAACTCATCAGGAACAGTCAACATGTACATACGATATTTTTCAAGCGCTCCCTCGACTGCCTTTTTTGTTTTCTCTCCGTCAACGTCGCGTAAAAATGACAACTGCTTGTATTTCAACTGAACCCCTCCCGTTTATGTTAAAATATACTTACAGGTACCGAATAAACAGAAGGGAATTTTCAGATCCCCGATGGACCAAATCGGGGAGTTGTTTTATTTGGCGAGTTTCTCTAAATATGTTCTTAAAGTTTTTTCTGCTTCTTCCTTGGATTTAAAACTTCCTAACCATTTTCTCTTCCCGTGTTCCCATACTCGAACCATCCATTTCTTATCACGTTTATGCCAAGATACACCGCCTTTGCTAAAAGGATTTAAAATTAACTTAGGTTGGTGTAGTATGTTCTCTCTGTTTGTAACCACTCTTAGGTTAGATTTAGTGTTATTGAGTGTGTCAAAGTTAATATGATCTACAACTAATCCTTTTGGAGCATTCATTATAACTCTATGGAGATATTCTCCCTTCTTATTGATAGCATAGTATACCCCGGGTTTTCTTGTTGGCTTAGCATACCAGGTACAATTTATTTTTAAAATCCTTTCCAAATCCTCGGTATCTATTATTGTTTCTAAAATATCTCCATTTTTTCTTCTCAAAAATATAGCTGTTATGTTTCCGCGGATCTCGTAATCATTTTTCATTACGAATCACCTCGGCTCTTTATTCGGTAGCGAGTGCCGGGAGAAGTCCTGGCTTTTTTATATTATGAAATTGTTGCGTATTATCTTCGTACTGCGACATTAAACAATAGCCATAACCACATATCCTTCTTGCTGAGCGTAGTCTGTTATATAAGTGACTTTTCTTTCAACAACCCGACCAGTGTAAGAATTCGTTTCAGGGTTAAATTCTTGAAGCAATAATATATCTCCAACTTGAAATCCTCTGTCATTCTTTCTAATTTCAAAGGTTTTCTTTCCCGAACATACTTCTTTAAAGAATTCTGGATAGATTTTCAACTTGTGTGTAGCCATTATATCTCCCTCCTTATGACGCATAATTTGTCTAACACGTCACATCTTACATTTTTGCGTCTGCCGCGGATCATACATATTCACCAGCCTGTAGCCTTTCAGCTGGTACTGCTTCACTTTCCATTTACGCTTCGTCTTCACTTCTGCGTGTGTTCTCGGATTGCGTAACACGTATATCATCGCTTCTTCCTCCTCGTCGTCGGCCATCGCCATTCGATTGCACGCCGATTGTCTTCATCGTAGTATCGCTTGCTCGGTCGCTGTCTGATCTGCTCAAGTTCTTCTTGTGAGAGGTAGTACGTGACTACCTCTCCGTTCGGTTTCTTCATCGAATCACCTTCCATCCCTTTCTGATACGGCTATTCAGTTCACATTTTTGTAGTTCCTCATACAACCACACTTTTTGTCCGTCCTCAATCCGAAACAATAGATACCCCTTACGTCTTCTTTTTCTACGCTTCACGCGCCATACACGTCCTTGTGTAGCTTATGTAGCGCATACATGCGTAGCGCGCGTAATTCGCGCTCGTTATCAAATGTCGTATCGCAATATCGTTCATTTTTAGCTGTCAGCTCTTGCACAAGTTCTCTTAATCTTGCAATCTCGCTTTCCAAGACAAGCACTTCTTTTTGCAGTTCTTCGTTGCGCGCTAGTACTGCATCGAGCATATGTTGTACTGCATCGAGCATATGTTGTTTTTCTTCGCATTCCTGCTCTTTTTCTGTCAACAGCTTATGCGCGTGGATCGCTTCACGTTTGAGCCACTCAATGCCTTTGTCATCGTCTGACTGCGTTTCTTCTGTGACAATTGACTCTTGCGACATTGCTTGTGTTTCCGATTCTTCAAGCGTAGACGCGATCTCTTGTTGTGCTTCTTGTTCAAGCGCTCTTTTGATATGCCCCTTTCTGAAATATTTCCACGAATATAACTGTTGATTTGTGATTCCTTTTTCTTGCGCAATCTCCGTATCACTCATGCCCTTTTTAAGCATTTCAACATATTCCTCAACCGTCAAATCAATCTTTTTATTAGCCATATCTTTCTCCTCCCTTACATTCTCGCAATCTTTCAAAATGTCATCGAGATTTTCTCCGTTCCGCAATCGCTCCAGCTGGTCGGGTATCAGTTTATACGTCCGTACCGTTGTATCTATCCCATGCGGTCGGTTGCCGAAACGCTCATCCCACTGCCGATACGGTGATATACTTGTGAGCCTACTCATTCTTTTTCACCTTCTTTCTTATCTTCTTGAGCTTGTCCAATTCAATCCATCCGCCGTGTTTCTTGTTGTATGTAACGATGCTGAGCTTGTATGGATACACTTTTTCAAACAGCTTGCGCTTGAGCGCAAAAACAGGCGTCTCATACCCCTTCACGTCAACGACTTCGATCGAGCCGTCTAAATGTGTGATTTCAAAGTCCGCAATGTACTCTGTTTTTCGGAACGTCTTGCCGTTTTTCTTGAACGATTCGAGCAGTGTATATTTCGGCTGGAGCCGGAATCCTTTGATTTGTTTATGTTCGAGCAGCCATTTCAGTTGCTCATAGTATTTTGCTTCTGCCTGTGAATCGAATGTGTAACCGTCAATCTCTGTCTTTTTAGAACCGTATTTTGTCAACTTTCACCCTCCATGTTCTTGTCGATACGCTTGACTACTAGACCGTGCTCTGTTTTCAACACGCGAAATGCTGTGCTACCTCGTACCTTTCCCTCCTGCATTGCTAAACAAATGAGATATGCTACTCCTTGCGAAACGTCTTTAAACAGCATTATCAATTCTTGTAGCGTCCGTATCGTTATTATCGCTGTTCCACAAAGAATGATTAGAATCAGCGTGTCTAAGTCAAGTCCTAATAAACGAGCTATAATAACTATCAATGAAACTAACAATCCATCAACAACAATTCTTTTCATTTTCCACCTCATGTTCTGCGCCGCATTTGTCACATACTGCAATCAGTCCGTTTTGTGTTCTCTTCACTCGGAAAAGCGTACCGTAACAAATCGCCCCTCTTTCAGAGATTCGTTTAAGACAAATTAGGAAGTCTTTTCGCCGCATTAATACCCACTCTCCTGGCGCTGGTGATTGATTGCGTTTTTCTGCATATATCTCTCAAAAATCGTCGCTGGCGTTAACCCGACCATGCGTGACAAGGATAATAGAAAATGCCACAGGTCAATCACTTCCTCTTGCAACCGATCTAAGTCAATTTGTTTTTCTTGTTTCCACCATTTCCAATTCACTTCCCGACGAATTTCATCGATTTCACTTTCCATGGCGATCGTGATCGCGATTACCCATTCATCGAGCGTTTTATCAATGTTGCGCTCAGCGATGATACGTTCGTCTAATGCTTGCTGCATTTGGAACATCACTTCAAGCTTTTCAATTTCCTCGTCTTCAAGTATTTCCACTGCTGCCGCCAGACCTGCCCTGAAAGAGTCAAGCGAACTATATCTCTTTGCATTCTCAATTAGTTTTTCAAGACGCTCCAATATTTTCGGTTTTGTCATTTTCCCTTCTCTCCTCTCGTATTTTTTTTAACTCGTTTTCATCCATTGTTAAACGCTTTATTTTGCCCTGTAAGCCGTTCTTCTTTTCTGTTGGCACCTTTCTATTATCTCAACGAGAAAAACGCCGTATGGGCTAAAATTTGAAGTTTACGAGCGTGTTTGGCTCATCTCTCTACCAATCTGGCATCGCAATGCGATATACATCCGTTCCAGTTCAACGAGTGGTAACTCATACAATTGCCGACCGTCTGACCCCTCGTATACTTCGTAATCGATCAGGAAATCAATTAAATACTCTTTGCGTTCTTGAACGAGTTTTTGCTTTTCAGCTACTTCTCTGAGAACTGCCATCATCCACTCACCTCCATCTTCAACCGTTCTTTCGCTTCACCAAGTCTCTTTCTAAATTCAATCATTCTCTTGCTAGCTTGCTGTTTCGATATTTCTGCATACATGCAATCACAAGGAGTGAACGAAAACGCCCCTGGTATTACTTCTTGAACTGAATATCCTCTTCCGCAACATTTTTCACACATCAGTTATCCCTTCTTCCCTGTAATCTAAAATCTTCGCCTTCAACTTCAAGAAGATATGAGCCACATTGCCCTATTAGTCTACTTGCTGCAGCATATCCGATTTTTTCGCTCAACGTCCCACGATCTTCGTTAGAGTTAAAAATGATCGGCTTCTGCTTTCTGTATCGCTCATTGATAATTTGGTAGTACAATGCTTCTTTCGCTTCCGACCACTTCGCCTTGCCGATGTCGTCCCATACAAGTACGTCTGCATGGGTCGCGCTATGTAGAAGTCGATTGAGCGTTTCTCCCTCATCGTTCATCATTTTTGCTTGAATGAGCTCGTCCATGAATGCCACATCTGAAACCACTAGCACATTGAACCCATCTTTAATGAGCCGTTTGGCTAGAGCGATTTGCAAATGGGTTTTGCCGACGCCGAAGTTGTTATGCTTCTGCTTCATCGGTGCACGTTCATGAGGCGGAAGCTCTCGCAATCGCTGTTCACCAAAGACCGCAATAAAACCTAAATTGTGTTTCGCGATCACTTTTTCTCTGCCGTCCTTTTTGAACTCGCTCATGTATTCAAGTGTCATATCGTACATCGATTGCTGATACTGCGTCGCTCGTTTGAAGTTCTCGAAATTCGCATGCACAAATTCATCTGGAATGAGTGCTTGCTTGAACCGACGTTTCCACGCTTTCCGTTCCCGACACTCGCAAAAAACAGCGACCTCATTTCCTTTTTCGTCACGCTTGATAATTAACTCCGTATCTTTGCATTGTGGACACTCGTAGTCATCCCTGCCATCCCCATGCTCTTCTTGCCTCTTCGGCTTCTCGGAGGACTTGTTCATATGACTTGCCGCCTTCTTTTGTAGATCGGCCAACACGTCTTGGATGCTTGTGAACCTCACGATTGTTCACCTCTTCTCGCTTTCTATGAAACTCCTTTTCATACGCCTCAACATCTGCAAGCGTACGTAAGTTATGTCTAGCCCAATCTTTCAGTATGCCTTCTGCGTAGCCCCACGACTTGTTTTGTTTAAGCGCTCGTTTCATCGCTTCAATGACAAGTTCTTCTCCCATGTCGTCAATCCATTGGTCTATACAATCAGCAATGAATGGATTTTCTACACCAAAGTTATCTTGATAGAACTGATGGGCGTTCCTTACTACTGCTACTACATTATTTTCTTTATTACTTAGTAAGTTATTATTTAGTTCTTTATTATTTAGTAGGGGGTCGATTTTCGACGGTCGGTTTTCCGACGGTCGGTTTTCCGACGGTCGGTTTTCCGACGGTCGGTATCCATCTTCAATAGGTTGTTCATACACAACTGTTTCCCATCCTATGAACTTCCCTTTCTCGTCCTTCGCTTTCCGACGAACAACATAACCATATTCTTTTAACTCATTCATTGCTGCCTTAAATGTTGAGCTTCCGTCTGGAGAATGTTTCATTAGTTCATCGTTGTAGAACGTCCAATCATCAGGCATGGAGAGCATGTAAGCAAGTAACCCCTTCGCTTTCCAACTCAAGCGATCGTCGTGCAATCCAACCTTGCTCATGACCACGTAATTGCTATTCTTCTGTATTCTAATTACACCCACGTTATTCACCCCTTCTTTACGCATATTGCAAATCCATCTTTCACGCTTTTCACGGTATAATGTGGATACCGTCGCATATACTGTAGTACAAGCTGTTTAAAGTGTTCTTTGTCTTTTGCCTCCTCCCAAATCCATTTAGGGAGGAGGACTTTATAATATGATTCGTTATTTAGCATCGAAGACGATCTCCTCTTGTTGCGACGCCTCGGACGCCTCGGACTCCATCGGCACCTCGAACGCTTCGGCTTCGATGTATTCGACTGGTTCTGGCTCTGCCGTCACATCCTTGCGAACCACTTCGTCTTGTGCGGCTTGTTGTTGAATTTCGATGGAAATCGGCAAGTATTTCCACATGTGCCGAATAACCGTCTTTTTCGCCATTTCCTCGTAGTCCGTCACCCATGGACCAGCGTTCGCCGCCTTACTGCGTTTCCGACGTTTTTCGATTTCTTCTTTCGGCATGAACTCGAATTGATACCCTCCGTCTTTGAAATGAGCAACCGCATAGGCTCCGATGAATTCGCCGCGATCCGTCATTGCTGGCTTGTGAACAAGTTTCGGATGTAAGCCGTACTCATATTCGAATGTGTCGTTTGAATAAACCGCATGAGCGTAGATGCTTTCAATGTTTCCACTCCGTCTAGCTAGGTCAATCATTCCTTTATAACCAATGATAAATTGAACGTCCGATTGACCTGTTTTCCCGTTCTTGAATGGTACTAGGTAACAATGCCCAATCAATCCTGGCTCAAGCCCGAGTTGTGCGGCTTGCATGACCGCGCCAAGAAGAGAAGGAACCGAGCATTCTAACAGTTTCGGATTCGTCCGGATCGTCGTCAATGCGATGCGTGCCATACGGTCAGCATCCATGTGTTTCGGTAAAGCTTTTTCGATTTCTGGTCCCATCTTTTTCAGATATGCCGCAATTGTTTGAGCTGGGGAAGGAGGCGTCGCCTCCGTGTTTTTTGCTTTGTTTGCGAGTTGAGTTTTTAACGTTTGATTTGTTGCCATACTCTTATGACCTCCCTATTTCTTTTTGAATTGTTGCGCCGCAGAGCAAGTTGCCCAATGAGGCATATGCCCTTTAACAACTTCACCCTTTGCAGTCACTACGGTAATGGTTTCAATATCAACCGGCATAGCTTTGCCAGCAGGCGTTTTAATCCACTCGATCTCCTTGCCACAACCTCTGCATTTAGCCATGTCTATTCACCTACTTGATAGAGAATCGCCGTGATATTGATTCCTTAGCGACCTCTTGATAGATTTCTGGATAC
>NZ_SDLF01000039.1:0-4805 GCF_013096935.1 Brevibacillus sp. MCWH
TCGATGATGACCCGAAACCAAACGTGTCAAAAGTGGAGATTTTCAACCTTTCGCAAGATACAATCAATCGCATCAAACGCGGTGAAACATGCACGGTCGAAGCGGGCTATCGTGGTGATGTAGGAGTCATTGCAAAAGGTAAAATCACAAGTGTATTAACAAACCGTGACGGAGTGGATAAAATCACGACGATTCAAGTGATTGAAGGTGACGACTATTCACGGATTAAGGTTGATAAAAAAACATCGACCGATAAAAAGAGCAACAAAATCACGTTCAAGAAAGGAACAAAAGCGTCTGTCATCATCAAGCGGTTGTGTAGTGTGCTAGGTATCAAGTTAGCTTATATGAAGCTACCAAAAGACGTGACGTATAAGAACGGCTATACAGTCACGGGACTTATCCTTAATCATCTTGAGGAAATCGTCAAGGATTGCGGCGCTTCTATGTACTATCGCAGAGGGCAGATGGTGATACGAAGTATAAAAGAAGGAACAGACGAGCGATTTGTCTTAAACAGTGATACGGGATTAATCGAAAGTCCAGAGCCATTCGAGGAAAACGGAATACGTGGATATAAAGTGAAATGCTTGTTGCAACACCGCATCACGACCTCTAGTATCATTGAAATCAACAGTAAAACCGTAAAAGGAAAATATCGAGTGAAAAAAGGTGAGCACAAAGCGGATGGTAACGACTTTATCACTGAATTCGAGGTGATCTGATGGCAAAGGATACAAAGTTTTTAGACGCATTTGCGCGGCAAATTAAATTGTCGATTCACACGATGGCTCCTGCGAAAGTTGTGAAATACGATGAAAACAAACAGAGAGCTGATATTCAGTTGCTGTTTATGACTGTGTATAAAGACGGTACGAAAGAGCCTTATCGACTGCTTGAAGATGTACCTGTCATGTTTCAGCGTTTCAAAATCAACAAAGGGCAGCCTTTTACAGCAATCATCAATGGCGTATCACAAACGGTTCAAGTCGAACAGGACCTTGTGTATACGCCTTTTTTGCGAGCGGGTGACATAGTATGGGTTGGCTTTGCGGAACGAGCGCTAGATAACTTGACGAACAAACCATTTGACCCCGAATTTCACCGCACACATAGCGTGCAAGACGCAGTCGTATTGGGGGTGTTGCAATGAGAGCGCCGAAGATTGTTGACGGTGATTTAGTGTTTGAAAATGGCGATGTCGTGATGGTTGACGGGGATGAGGAGTTAGCACAATCGCTTCAAAGTGTTTTTCAGACGAACAAAGGAGAATGGTTTTTAAACAGTGAACACGGATTAGACCGCTCGCCTTTACTTGTTAAAAAATTCGATGAAGCGTTAGCGATTGACGCGATTAGTGAAGCAACTGCACAAGAGGAACGGATACAACGAATTGAAAATGTATACTTCAGACGTGAAGGGCGTTCGCTTACGGTTGATGCGACATTCATAAAAGAAGATGGGCAGCCGCTTCAAGTGGAAGGGGTGAATATACTTGCTCGATAAAAATGGGTTCAAGAGGAAGCGATATAGCGACCTTGTGGATGATATGACCTTGAAAGCAAAAGAACTATTCGGTGAGGATACTAATTTAAGCGAGAAATCGTTTCTTGGTATCCTCATTCGTTTGTTTGCTTGGTTTTTAGCAACCATATGGGAAGTGGCTGAAAAAGTATACAACAGCGGCTATATGCACAAAGCGGAAGGGATTCAGCTTGATAGAAAAGCATGGGAATTCGGTATCACCCGTTTGCAGGAACAACACGCGCAAGGAACGATTGAAATACATGGCACACCCGGTTTTGTCGTTGAAGAAGGAACGCTGTTTGAAACCGACAAGGGAATTTTGTTTGAGTTGGTTGCAGATGTTACGCTTGATGAAAACGGTGTGGGAACAGGTGACATCGTTTGTACAGAACCCGGTACAAAAGGAAATGTTGCCGCGAATACCATCACGATTGTAAGCAATCCGAATGAAAACATCACAAGTGTGACCAATCCATCGCCAACAACAGGCGGGCGAGAACGAGAAACAGACGCTGAATTTTTAGAACGGTACCAGCAAACTTTATCCGGTTTAGGTTCCACTAGCACGGATTCCATTCGAGCAGAACTCCTAAAACTTAATGGCGTTCGTGCCGCTGTTGTAATCGAAAACACACAATCTACTCCCGATACAGCAGGAAGGCCGCCAAAAAGCATATCCACTTATGTGTTAGGCGGTAATGCGAATGAAATTGCGCAAGTGATTTTTCAAAAGAAAGCCGCTGGCATTGAAGCATACGGAACAGAACAAGTGCAAGTGTATGACCTTGCAGGCTACCCGCATACGATTGGATTCAGTTGGGCAACCGAAGTGCCGATGGCGATTCAACTCACGATACAAAAGAATGACCGTTTTCCAAGTGATGGCGTACAACAAGTAAAAACGGAGCTAATCAAGTATATCGGCGGCGAAGATGCAGACGGAACATTCTACACCGGTTTAAACATGGGCGAGGCTGTAGTGTTCTCGAAACTTATTAACCAAGTCTATAAAGTCGATGGTGTGGACGATGTGCAATTGCTTGTCGGCGTGAAGGGCCAAACGTTAGAAACAAGCAACGTCACAATGGACATTACCGAAGTTGCTCAAATCTCTCATGCAGACATTGAGGTGCAAGTCGTATGAGCTTCTTTACGGATATGTTGAGTCGATTAACAGATGTGTATCGGAAAGACCCACAAAGTAACATTGGAAAAGTCATTAAAATTCTAACAGACGAATTAGACTTATTGAAAACTACGTTTGACCGTATTGAAGAATGGCGAGATGTTGAAA
Organism: Brevibacillus sp. MCWH; assembly: GCF_013096935.1. NCBI lineage: Bacteria > Bacillati > Bacillota > Bacilli > Caryophanales > Paenibacillaceae > Brevibacillus > Brevibacillus sp. MCWH. Next base: position 2,822 of record NZ_SDLF01000039.1, read on the forward strand.
AAGCAGAAGGTGCTGTATTAGATGATTCAGGTATGAACGTTGGACAACCGCGCGGAGCGGCAACGGATGAAATATATCGTATTCTTTTACGTTCAAAGGTGGCGCGAAACTTTTCTGACGGTACGATTGACACGATTATCCGCGTTATCTCGATTGCGGTTAATGCGGACCCAAAAGAAATACGGATACAAGAGTTATACAACGACCCAAACAACCCAGAGCCAGCCGCTATCGGATTGATTCAGATTCCGCTACGAAAACTGAACGAAGTCGGGATGTCACCAAAGCAATTCGTTCAAATTGTGCAAAAGACGGTGGCGGCGGGTGTTCGGGTAGCGAATACTGAATTATCAGGGACATTCGCTTTTGCTTCTCACCCATCCACGATTGAAAACAGCGACACAGCAGGATTTGCTGACGAAAATGGAACAGTCGGTGGATATTTAGGAGCAATGTTTGTTGATTCCGAAGACAGTAACTTGCCTGTGTAAAGGAGTGAGAATATGCCTTTTGACCAAAACCAACTGCCAACATGGAATAAAGAAGGAGTAGAGCCGCCACAAAGTTTAAAGGATGACGGTTGGCAACCAAGCCAAAAGCCGCCTGCGGACTATTTCAACTGGTTTTTCAATAAAACCTTTAAAGCGTTGCAATCGCTTTTCACAAACGCTCAACACAAAGAAGAAAAAGGGCAACCAAATGGATATGCCGCATTAAACGAAGATGGAAAAGTCGTAAACGCAGACGGAAGCCTTGCGGGCGGTGTGCAAAGTGTAAACAACAAAACAGGTACTGTCACATTAACAGCATCTGATGTAGGAGCAGAAACACCATCAGGGGCACAAGCAAAAATAGATGCAGCGATTGCTGCACATTCGGCTGATACTACGAAGCACGTTACACCAGCAGAAAGAGCAGCTTGGAATAGTGCTAGTCAAAAAATAGGTGATTTAACTACATTAAACACGACAGCAAAAACTAATCTAGTCGATGCTGTTAATGAGCTTTTTACAAATGTCAGTAATGGAAAGATTCAAGTCCGCGACGCCATTACTGGCAAGGGTGGAATAGTCGCGGACAGTGATGGGGATGGAGTGCCTACATTCGAAGAGCTAGTAACGGGAGTAAATGGAATATTAACAGGAGCCAGTATTAAAAGTGTTCAGTCTGGCGCGGTTGCCATAGGATTAGGATCATATGCAGATGTTACGATTTCTAACGTCGATATGTCTAAAAGCTTTGTTATTGTTGAAGCTATCCAAACAAGACCATATGATGACCCTGACCTCGGAACAGTTACTGGAAAACTAATAAATAATACAACTTTGAGAGTTATGCGGAAAGGAATCACGTCAGACACATCTAGTTACACAACAGTTAGTTACCAAGTGGTAGAATTGGAAAATATTAAATCTATTCAAGTGGTGCAAGTTGTACTCATGTCCACAGGTACAACAAATATCAATATTACCCCGGTAAACTTGAATAAAACATTTTTAGTCGGTTCCTATATGTCGGCTGTGAGTGGAAGTGTATCCACGGGACGTGGATATCATTGGTATGCTTTCTTCAATTCACCTAGTCGAATAAGCGTCAGAAACACAGCTGGACAAGGAGAAGCGATTCTTTATGTTGTGGAATTTAATTAAGGAGTGATGATAGCATGAAGTTTTATGCCCAATTAAATGAACACGGAGTTTGTATTGGCGTTTCGATGTTAGCAGATACAGTTGAGTCAGATAGAATGATTGAAATTGATTCATTTGATGAAGATAAATTATACCGTAAATATGAAAATGGTGTTTGGTCAAACGAAAAATTTGTTAAAGATTTACCTATGGTTCAATTAAGTGAGTTTGAACAACTTAAAGCAAAACAAGAACTTATACAACAATCCTTAGACGAGCTTTTATTAGGAGGTATGTAACATGGCGGCTTATCTCGCACAACGTATCATTGACGGAGCGTACACATACGATTTTGT